>JAHDYN010000050.1:0-8876 GCA_023383735.1 Gammaproteobacteria bacterium
AGGCCTGGGTAAAGACCGCCCTGGAGCAGAATCGCAGCGTAATCTCGAGCCAGATCGGCACCCAGATCGCCAAGGACGATGTAAGCCTGGCACGGACGGGGCACTACCCGACCGTCGACCTGGTCCTCAGCCGGAACAATACCGACAACGAAGGCTTCTCGCGCACCTGCGATGGCCCCACCAGTACGGACGGCAGCTGCCCGGGCACCATCGTGCGCACGCCTACCGGTACGGATCTCGAAACCGACAGCATCTCGCTGCAGATGTCGCTGCCCATCTTCAGCGGCGGCCAGACTTCGGCGCGCGTACAGCAGGCCGTTTACCGTCACCGGGCCTCGCGGGAACGGCTCGAGCGCACCTTTCGCGAAACCGAGCAGCAAACGCGCGATGCCTACCTCGGCGTGATCTCGGATATCTCCCGGGTCGCTGCCCTGAAGCAGGCACTGGAGTCCAGTCGCACGGCGCTCAAGGCCAGCGAGGCCGGCTACGAGGTCGGTACCCGTACGGCAGTCGACGTGCTGGATGCGAAACGCAAGACCTACGTTGCCGAAGCACTCTACCTGCGCAGCCGCTATGACTACCTGATCAACGGGCTGCGTCTCAAACAGGCGGCTGGCACACTGACAGTCGAAGATCTCGCCCAGGTGGATGCACTGCTCAAGTAGCCGCGCAATGCCTGTCGGCCTCAGTCCGCGTCGGCAGGAACCAGTGGGTCGATGAGCCTGAGCAGCCGCTCCAGCGCTCCGCTGTTGTCGGCGATCGCTGCCTGTCCGGCTGCACCGCGCCGCTGACGCTCCGCCGGGTCGCTGAACAGGCGGCAGACCTCGGCAGCCACACTGGCGGCATCCGACACCACGCTTGCCGCCCCGCAGGCAACCAGCAGCGCACAGATGTCGGCGGCGTTTTCATTATGCGGCCCGGTAATCACCGGCATGCCGAGCGAAGCCGGTTCGAGCAGATTGTGCCCGCCGATGGCGCTCAGGCTGCCGCCGACAAAAGCCACGTCTGCAGCAGCATAGAAGGTCATGAGCTCGCCCATGGTGTCGCCAAGAAACACCGTGGCGCGCTGATCGGCAACTGCCGCACTGCTGCGCGTGACGTGACCGAGCCCGGAGCCCTCGATCAAGGCCGCCACTTCGGCGAAACGCTCGGGATGACGCGGCACCAGCAGAAGCATCGCCTGCGGATGCTGCTGCCGGACCAGTGCGTGGGCAGCGAGCAGTGTGGTTTCCTCGCCTTCGTGCGTACTGGCCGCCACCCACACCGGCCGCTCGGGGGCCTGCAGTTTGCGCAGTACGCGTCCGGCATGCAGCACGTCGTGCGGCAACTCGAAATCGAACTTGATGTTGCCGGTCACGTGAGTGTGCGCAGGGTTTGCGCCGAGGGCGCGAAAGCGCTCTGCATCGGCCGGTGTCTGGGCTGCGATCACGATACCGTTGGCCAGCGTGTCGCGAAACAGGGGCAACAGCCGGCGATAGCGTCCGAGCGACCGTGCGGATATGCGCGCGCTGGCAAGAACCAGCGGCACCTGCCGCTGGCCGCACTCGTGATAGAGATTGGGCCAGAGTTCCGTCTCCATGATGATGGCGAGCGAGGGACGCACCCGGTCAAAGAACCGCCTGACCGCTGCCGCCAGATCATAGGGCACATAGCTGTGCACCACGGTATCGCCGAACAGCAGGCGGACGCGCTCGGAACCGGTCGGCGTCATGGTCGTCAGCACCAGCGGCACACCGGGGTATCGCCTGAGCAGGGCGCGCACCAGCGGCGCTGCGGCCTGGACCTCGCCCACGGAGACTGCGTGCACCCAGATCGACGGACGCGGCATGCGCACCAATCCGAAGCCGAAACGCTCGCCGATGCGCTGCCGGTATGCCGGCGCGCTGAGACTGCGCCAGTACAGGTGGACCAGCAACAGCGGTACGAGGAGGTAGCTGAGAACGATATATGCGATCCGCAACCAGGAAGTTCTGCCCATCGCTGACCTGCTTCCCGGCTGCCGTACGGCAAACGCTATTGCTTGGCCAGCCGGCTGACAGCCTCGACGATCGCACTGGTCGAACGGCCCGGGTGGAAACTGAGCACCTCGACTGTCCCCCCCCGCGCCAGCACGGCACGGGCGCCGGCGATATTCTCCGGCCGGTAATCCCCGCCCTTCACCAGCACGTCCGGCAACACTTCCGAGACCAGCGCCTCGGGGGTGTCCTCGCTGAAGGGCACCACCCAGTCGACGGCGGCAAGTCCGGCCAGAACAGCCATGCGATCGGCCAGGGGGTTGATCGGACGCCCGGCCCCCTTGAGCCTGGATACCGATGCATCATCATTCACGGCCACCAGCAGACGATCGCCACGCCGCTTCGCTTCTTCAAGATAGGCGACATGCCCGGCATGCAGGATATCGAAGCATCCATTGGTCATGACCAGGCGCTCGCCGCGCGAACGCACCTCGGCTGCAATCTGCCGTGCTTCGACGCGCTTGAGCAGGCCGCGACCACCCTGGCCATGCTCATGGAGCGCGAGTCGCAGCTCCGAAGGCGTGACCGCAGCAACACCGATCTTGCCAACCACCAGTCCGGCGGCCAGGTTGGCCAGGCCCGCAGCTTCGTAGAGGGTCTGTCCGGCGCCAAGGCCAGCCGCCAGTGTGGCAATGACGGTATCGCCTGCACCGGTCACATCGAACACCTGGCGGGCGCGTGCCGGCAGGAACATGGGCTCCTCGCCAGCCGCAATCACGGCCATGCCCCGCTCACCCAGCGTGATCAACAAGGCTTCGATATCGAGCGCTTCACGCAGTGCACTGGCACGCTGGACAAGATCGTCGTCGCCGTTCGTGGGGCCGACCACTTCCTCGAACTCGCTCAGGTTCGGTGTGAGCAGGCTCGCACCACGATAGCGGGCGAAATCGCTGCCCTTGGGATCGACGAGTACGGCCACCCCGCGTTGCCGGCAGATCGTGATCAGCCGCTGGATGTCGGCCAGGGTGCCTTTGGCGTAATCGGAAAAAACACAGATACCGGCCTTCGGCAGGTGCCGCTCGAGCATGCCGGGCAAGGCGCCGACATCGCTCAACGGGTATCTGTCTTCGGTATCCAGACGGATCAGCTGCTGGTTGCGGCTCAGTACCCGCAGCTTGGTGATCGTCGGTTGGCTGGCCGACTGAATGAACTCGGCCGTGACGCCGCTTTCCCGCAGCAGGCGCGTCAGGGTGGCGCCGTTGGCATCACGGCCGACGATACCGGTCAGCGTGGTACGAACGCCAAGGCTCGCCAGGTTGATCGCCACGTTTGCCGCGCCGCCGGCCCGGGACTGGCACCGGGTAACCTGGACAACCGGAACCGGCGCTTCGGGCGATATCCGCGAGGTCGGCCCGAACCAGTAGTCGTCGAGCATGACATCACCGACCACCAGCACGGTGACGCGACTGAAATCGGGAACGCTGAAGGTCATCCGTTAAGCAGCAATGCGGCCTCTACCGCGCGGATGTTAGCACGCCGGCTTCAGCCGCATTTCGAATCGCCACAGGCCAGGCAGGTCATGCAGCCGTCCATGAAAACCACGGCAACGGCACTGCAGGCCATGCAGATCTGCGCCCCGGCAGGGTATTCGCTGCGTGCAAATGCATCCTGCTGGCGATGTTGCTCCTCGTATTCCCGGCGCTTCTCCTCGACGAGCTTGCGCTTGTGCTCGTCCATGGTGTCGGCAGGCAGCAGACCGATGAAGCGCAGATGCTTCTCGATGATGTGGCCGAGTTCGGCAATGATCGACGGCATGAACTTGCCACCCGGCTGCCAGTAGCCGCCGCGGGGATCGAAGACCGCCTTGAGTTCATCCACCATGAACGTCACGTCACCACCCTTGCGGAACACGGCCGACATGAGGCGGGTCAGCGCGACGATCCACTGGTAATGATCGAGGTTCTTCGAGTTGATGAATATCTCGAAGGGCCGGCGTTGCTCGTGTTCGGTACCGGGGTTGAGCACCAGGTCATTGATGGTCACGTACATCGCATGGTCGGAAACCGGGGTCTTCACCTTGTAGGTCGAGCCCTGCAGCATTTCCGGACGTTCGAGCTTCTCGTGCATGCGCACGACGTTGCCCTCGACCGACAGGCGCTTGGCGGCCGACCGTTCATGCTTGCTGTCAGCCGTCTTCGCTGCCTTGTCGTCACCGCCGTCCACACGATAGCCGACGATCTTCTTCTCAATCCTGATTTTCGCCACGTTTGGTCTCCCGCGGGCCTGGCCCTGCGTCAAAACTTGCCGTAATAGCCTTCCTTGAGGGCATCGAAAAGATTGGCGGCGGTATGCATCTCGCCGTCATACTCGATCTCTTCATCACCCCGGAGCGTCACCTCGGATCCATCATCCAGCACGAAGGTGTACTTCGTGTTCTGCAGATCCTTCCCCTTGACCAGCACACCCTGGAAGGCCTCGGGGTTGAAGCGGAAGGTCGTGCAGCCCTTCAAGCCCTTCTCGTAGGCATACATGTAGATGTCCTTGAATTCCTCGTAATCGAAGTCTGTCGGTACGTTGGCAGTCTTCGAGATCGACGAATCCACCCAGCGTTGCGCGGCCGCCTGGATATCCACATGCTCCCGCGGGCTGATGTCCTCCGCCGCAATGAAATAGTCCGGCAACTGCTCTTCCGGCCGGGCACTGCCGGGTGTCGCCGATGCATTGACGAATTGCCGGTAGGCGAGCAACTCGAAGGACAGGACATCGACCTTTTCCTTCGACTTCTTCCCTTCGCGGATCACGTTGCGGAAGTAGTGATGGGCAAAACTCGGCTCGATGCCGTTGCTGGCGTTGTTGGCAAAGGACAGCGAAATCGTTCCGGTCGGCGCAATGGAGCTGTGGTGCGTGAATCGTGCCCCGGTCTGCTCGAGATCCTTCACCAGGTCCGGGGCCACCTCCGCGATACGCTGCATGTAGCGGCTGTAGCGCGCATGCAGTACCCGCCCGGGGATGAGGTCGCCGACCTTCCAGCCATCGCGGGCCATCTCCGGACGTTTGCGCAGCATCTGCGCCGTTACCTCGAAGTCCTCGAGCAGGATCGGGGCCGGGCCCTTTTCGCGGGCCAGGTCCAGCGCCGTCTCCCAGCCAGCCAGCGCCATTTCGCGGGCGACATCATCGGTGAATTTCACCGAGTCCTTCGAGCCATAGCGCATGCGGAGCATGGTCAGTGTGGAACCAAGCCCGAGAAAACCCATGCCGTGACGGCGTTTGCGCAGGATCTCCTCGCGCTGCCGCGGCAGCGGCAGGCCATTGATCTCGACGACGTTGTCGAGCATGCGCGAGAACACCTTCACCACGCGCCGGAATTCATCCCAGTCAAAACGCGCGTTCTCGGCAAAGGGATCCAGCACGAACTTGGTGAGGTTGACCGAACCCAGCAGACAGGAGCCGTACGGCGGCAGCGGCTGCTCGCCGCAGGGATTCGTGGCCCTGACATTCTCGTCGAACCAGTTGTTGTTCATCTCGTTGACGCGATCGACCAGCACGAAACCGGGCTCGGCAAAATCGTAGGTGGAGGCCATGATCATGTCCCACAGACGTCGTGCCGGCAGCTTCTTGAAAACGCGGCACGCCACCTGCCCGGTGTCGTTGGTGACGTAACCTTCGGTCACCGGCCATTCACGCCACAGCACCTGCGACGGATCGTTGACGTCGAGACCGAGCTGCTCGAGCTGCCGGTGATCCAGCGGGAAGGCAAGCAACCAGTCGCGGTCGTGCTTGACCGCCTGCATGAACTCATCCGTTACCAGCAGGGAGAGGTTGAACTGGCGCAGACGGCCGTCCTCGCGCTTGGCGCGGATGAAATCCAGCACATCGGGATGACCGACGTCAAAGGTACCCATCTGGGCGCCGCGCCGGCCGCCGGCAGATGAAACCGTGAAACACATCTTGTCGTAGATATCCATGAAGGACATCGGCCCCGAGGTATGTGCACCGGCACCCGACACATAAGCGCCCTTCGGCCGCAGGGTCGAGAATTCATAACCGATGCCGCATCCGGCCTTGAGCGTCAGCCCGGCTTCATGAACCTTGGTCAGGATGTCCTGCATCGAATCGCCGATGGTGCCGGATACCGTGCAGTTGATGGTCGAGGTCGCCGGCTTGTGCTCGCGGGCGCCTGCATTCGACATGATCCGACCTGCCGGGATCGCCCCCCGTCGCAGCGCCCAGAGAAACTGCTCGCACCACCGGTCCCGGTCCTGCTCGAGCTCGACATCGGCCAGCGCACGGGCAACGCGCTTGTAGGTGTCATCCATGGTCTCGTCGACGACTTCGCCGGTCTTTGACTTGAGCCGGTACTTCTTGTCCCAGATATCGATCGATGCTTCCTGGAAGCCGACGGTGCCTGCCCTGACGTTTTCCATTTGTACTGCCGGCTTCATGCCCTTCATTCCCCCAAAACTGCCCTGTATTCGTTACCGGAGCCTGCTCTCCGGCGTGAATCTGCCACGGCGACACCCCTTCGCCAGCAGATGCGCCAACCGCCAAAACCGCGAAATCCCGCTGGAATCGCCGCCACAAGATATTGTGGCGACATAAGTCCTACATTAGGAGCCGACTGCAAGGCTGTCAAGCAATGTTTTTGGCGGGGCGCAGACCATAAAACCCTTTATAAACAAATATTTGTATAAATGATGACCAGTTAATTCAGGCCTCGGGATTAATCTTTTTCGACCAGTTTTCTCACACGCCGCCACACTACATATTGGGACACGCCTCTGCACGCCGGAAGCTTGCGGCAAGCCTCGTCGAAGCGCTCGGCAGCAGCTAAAAAACGTTATGATTCCGCGTCTTCAATCACCTGCTGAAGGTTTTGTACGCATGACAGGACTTTTCTGTCGGGCTGCGCTCGTGCTGGCCCTTGTCTCGGGCACGGCCGGTGCCCAGCTGCCGACCCGTGTTGGCAGCCAGGAAATGCCCACGCTGGCGCCACTGGTCAAACAGGTTGAACCCGCCGTGGTCAGTATTGCCACCAAGGGCACCGTCAACGCGCCCACCAACCCGCTGATGGAAGACCCCTTCTTCCGCCGGTTTTTCGGCTTTCCCGACCAGCAGCAACCGCGGCAGCGCCGGCGCGAGGTGCAAAGCGCCGGTTCCGGAGTCATCGTCGATGCGGCCAAGGGCTACATCCTGACCAATCACCACGTGGTCGAAAATGCCGAGCTAATCGAGATCTATCTCAATGACAACCGCAGCCTGAAGGCCAAGGTGATCGGCTCCGATGCCGGCACAGACATCGCCGTACTGCAGGTCGAAAGCACCAAGAACCTGGTGCAGATGAAGTTCGGCAATTCCGACCAGGTACAGGTCGGCGACTTCGTGCTCGCGATCGGCAATCCGTTCGGACTGCAGCACACCGTCACTTCCGGCATCGTCAGCGCGCTCGGGCGCAGCGGCATCAACCCCGATGGCTATGAGGACTTCATCCAGACCGATGCCTCGATCAACCCCGGAAATTCCGGTGGCGCGCTGGTAAATCTGCGCGGCGAGCTGATCGGCATCAACTCCGCGATCTTCAGCAACAGCGGCGGCAATATCGGTATCGGCTTTGCGATTCCGGTGAACATCGCCAAGTCGATCATGAACCAGATACTCCAGTTCGGCGAGGTGAAGCGCGGACTGCTCGGCGTCAGCATTTCCGATTTCAACGAGGACAGTGCCAAGGCCTTCGGCATCGAGGGAACCGCAGAGGGTGCGCTGGTTCAGGAAGTCGTGAGCGGCTCGGCAGCCGAAACGGCCGGGATCATGGTTGGCGACGTCATCGTGTCGGTCGATGGCCAGAGGATCAAGAGCGCATCCGATCTGCGCAACACGATAGGCCTGAAGCGCAGCGGCGAGTCGGTGCGTGTGGATGTCATCCGCGACGGCAAGCGGCGCCAGTTCACGACAGTACTCAGCGAAGTCAGCAGCAACGCACAGCTGGACGGCGGCGATGTACACCCGGGCCTTGCCGGTGCCCTGCTCGGCAACCACGACGGCAAGGGCGACGATTTCACCGGGCCCGGGGTCAGCATCAATGCCGTTGAACCCAACAGTCCTGCAGCTCTCGCCGGCATCCGGCCAAACGACATCATCGTGTCGGTAAACCGCAAGCGCGTGCGCAACGTGCGTGAACTGCAGCAGGCGGCGAGCCAGCAGAGCCTGCTGATCATGAGCGTGCGTCGTGGCAACCGGAATCTGCTCCTGCAGATCCGCTGAGCACCCGAGGAATCATGGCTTCCTATTGCATACCTGGCGGAACGGGCTTTGTCGGTTCACGACTCGTCGCCCATCTTGCGAACCGGGGACACCGCATCACCGTGCCCACGCGCGATCCCGAGCGCGCCAGGCATCTGCGCATCCAGCCCACGGTACGGATTGTCCGTGCGGACGTGCATGCACCGGGCACCCTCACCGGCCTGCTCGGCAACACCGATGCCGTCATCAACCTGATCGGCATCCTGAACGAGTCCGGCCGCGATGGCAGTGGCTTCAGGCGCGCCCATGTGGAGCTGATGCAGACACTGATCGCCGCCTGCGAAAGCGCCGGCGTATCGCGTCTCATCCAGGTAAGCGCCCTGAATGCCGGCGCGCCCCAGGCCAGCAGCCACTATCTGCGCAGCAAGGGCGAGGCAGAGGCATTGCTGCGCACTTCGCGGCTCGACTGGACCATCCTGCAGCCATCGGTCATCTTTGGTCCGGACGACTCTTTCCTCAACCGCTTTGCCGGACTCCTCAAACTGATCCCCTGGGTGTTTACGCTGCCCATGCCGGACACGCGTTTTGCGCCGCTGCATGTGGATGATCTGGTTCTCGCCATCTCCCGCACGCTCGAGGATCCGGATACGACGCACCAGACGCTGCAGCTCTACGGTGCCGAGA
>JAHDYN010000050.1:8911-9126 GCA_023383735.1 Gammaproteobacteria bacterium
TCGAAGGGACTGTCGCGGGCCCAGGCAGCGTGGATGGACTTCGTTCCGGGCAAGCCCTTCTCCACCGACAACTATCGCTCGATGTTGCTCGACAGTGTCGGTACGGAGGACGGCCTGCAGCGTCTCGGCATCAGACCGCGCTCCCTGACCGCAAACCTCGCCGCGGCACTTGCCGGTTCCGGCCTGCACAGCCACTACGACATATTTCGTCGCTC
>JAHDYN010000051.1 GCA_023383735.1 Gammaproteobacteria bacterium
CACCGCGCATGGAACTCGACTTCGTGCTGTATGGTGACGGCATAGACATCACGTCTTTTGATATCCCGCATGTCGTCTGGTCTGACCATCTGCCGCTGGTCTGTGACTTTCAGCTGAGGTAATCACATGACGCAATCATCACCGGGCAACACGACGTTGCTGTCACTCGTTCACTGGCGTCTGGAAGGCGATGCGAACGGAATCGGCTGGTTGTGCTTTGACCGGCAGGATTCCGGTGCGAACACCTTGTCCGGCGAAACGATGGCGGAACTCGAAACCTGTATCAGCACCCTCGAGAAATCCGCGCTCAAGGGCCTCGTGGTCCACTCGGGCAAGGCGCGCGGATTCATTGCCGGTGCCGATATCAACGAGTTTCCGGCACTGGACTCCGAGGCGCGCGCATACGACCTCACCCGGCATGGACAGCAAATTCTCGCCCGACTCGAGACCCTGCCATTCCCCAGCGTTGCCGTGTTGAACGGCTTTGCACTGGGCGGCGGACTGGAACTGGCGCTGGCCTGTACCCGGCGGCTCGCGATCGAAGGCGATGACCCGGTATTCGGTCTGCCCGAGGTGCAGCTCGGCGTGCATCCGGGTTTCGGTGGAACCGTGCGTCTGACCCGGCTCATCGGCGTGCGTCGGGCCATGGACATGATGCTGACCGGGCGCTCCATACGACCCGCGCAGGCGAGCAAGTACGGCCTGGTGGATGCCGTGGTCGGTGAGCACAACTGGCGACATGTGGCCACACTGTTGCTGAGCGATGGGGGCAAGAGTGGGGCGGTACCCTGGCTGGACCGGCTGCTGGCCCTGCCCCTGCTCCGTCCCCGACTGGCACGCACGCTCCGGCACAAGGTCGGCAGGAAGGCGCCGCTCGACCACTACCCCGCCCCGTATGCGCTGATCACGCTTTGGGAAGCGCATGGCGCCAAGGCAACGGCTGCCGCCTATGAAGCCGAAGCCAGGTCCTTTGCCAGCCTCGCAATGACACGGACCTCGCGCAACCTGGTGCGGGTGTATTTCCTGCGGGAACGCCTTAAGAAGCTGGTTGCCGACGCGGCACCGGCCACGCGGGTCCATGTCATCGGCGCGGGCGTGATGGGCGGTGATATCGCCGCCTGGTGCGCTTTGCGGGGACTTGAAGTCAGCCTGCAGGACCGGGAACTGAAGTACATCGAACCCGCCCTGGAACGGGGCCGCAAGCTCTTCGAACGCAAGCTCAGGCAGCCGGAGGCCGTCGAGGCCGTCAAGGCACGGCTCACGGCGGATCCGGAGGGTCGGAGCATTGCGACAGCGGACGTGATAATCGAGGCCATCTTCGAAGACCTGGAGGCAAAAAGGGCGCTGTTTGCCCGCATCGAGCCGCAACTGAAGGCCGGCGCCATACTGGCAACCAACACCTCGGCCATCCGGCTCGAGGACCTGAGCAGTGCCCTCAAGGATCCGGGGCGGCTGATCGGACTGCACTTCTTCAACCCGGTCGCCAAGCTGCCGCTTGTCGAGGTAGTGGCGGCATCTGCCAGCAGCAAGGCAGCCGTGGACGCCGGCATCGGCTTTGCCCGGCAGATTGGCAAACTGCCCCTGCCCTGCCGGAGTCATCCGGGCTTTCTGGTCAATCGCATTCTTGCCCCTTACATCGCCGAAGCCCTTGAGTTGCTCCGGGAAGGCATTCCGGCTGCCGAGATCGATCTCGCCGCAACCGACTTCGGCATGCCGATGGGCCCTATCGAGCTGGCAGACTCCGTGGGGCTGGATGTGAGTGCGCATGTGGCCCGGATTCTCGCACCGGTTATCGGCAGGGAAGTGGCACCGGAAATCGAGGAACTCGTGCGCCAGAAACACCTGGGACTCAAGTCCGGTCAGGGCTTTTATACCTACCGGGAGCGAAAGCCGGTGCGTCCTTCCCTGCCGCCTGGCAGCTCGGATGCCGGGGTCCAGGACCGGCTGATCCTGGCCCTGCTCAACGAGGCGGCCAACTGCCTGCAGGAAGGCATCGTGGCCGATGCCGACCTCGTGGATGCCGGTGTGATCTTCGGCACAGGTTTTGCCCCTTTCCGTGGCGGGCCGCTGAAGCACGCAAGGGAAACCGGCGTAAATGCCGTGGTCAGCCGGCTCGACGAACTGGCGGCACAACATGGGTCACGTTTTCGGCCTTCGCCTGGCTGGAGACTCCTGGGCAACTGACGTCACAGATTCCATACAGGCGTTCTTCCGCCCTGCAAAAGCTTGCGGTTACAATGGAGCGGATGTCTGACCTGATCCTCACCGAGAACATCCTGCGACGTTTTTCCCCGCTTGACAGCCTCAAGCGGGAAAACATCGCAGCGCTTGCCAAGAAGATGGAAATCAGAACCCTGGAGAGCGGCAAGACACTGCTGCGCGAGGGCGATACGGACAAGCGCACCTACTACCTGGTGTCGGGCACACTCGAACTTGCCGACCGTGGCAACAACGTGCGGCTGCTGCGAGCCGACAGCGCCGATGCCCACAACCCGGTGACCCCCATGCTGCCACGGCGCTACACGGTCAAGGCAGTCGACCACGTCCAGTACCTGTCAGTCGATACGGAGTTGCTGGACATCATGCTGACCTGGGACCAGACAGGCAGCTACGAAGTCAATGAACTGCAGAGCGACGAGCATGCCGATTCCGATGACTGGATGACCACCCTGCTGCAGACGCGCGCTTTCCACCGCATCCCCCCCGCCAACATCCAGGCCATCTTCATGCGCATGCAGAAGGTGACCTACAACGCCGGGGACGTCATCATCAAGCAGGGCGAGGAAGGCGACTACTTCTACGTCATCACCCGTGGCCGATGCACGGTGACACGCGAGACCCCGCTGAACAAGGAAGGCATCAAGCTCGCCGAGCTCGGCGTGGGCGACACCTTCGGCGAGGAAGCGCTGATATCACAGAACCGGCGCAACGCCACGATCACCATGCAGACGGACGGCGCGGTGATGCGTCTCGGCAAGCAGGATTTCAATACCCTGCTCAACGAGCCGATGACGACCTGGGTTGACCGTGAAGAAGCGCAGAAGATCGTCGCCAAGGGCGGCAAGTGGCTTGATGTGCGCCTGCCCAGCGAGTTCGAAGCGCACCACGAACCGGGCGCCATCAACATCCCGCTCTACTTCATCCGGCTGAAACTCGGCACACTGGACCCCGATACGCCTTACATCGTCTGCTGTGATACCGGCCGACGCAGCTCCGCCGGGGCCTTTGTGCTCAACGAACGGGGTTTTGATGCGCGGGTGCTGCGCAGCGGACTGAATCTCGCCGACTGAATTCCGGCGCCTACATCGTATGCGTCGGCTTGTCGCCACCCAGGGCGCCAGCCAGATAGTTCTCTATTTTCTTCTGCGTTGAGCCGCCGTCCTGATCGCTGAACTGGACGCCGATTCCGGCGGTACGCTTCCCCTGTGCGCCCTTCGGCGTCACCCAGATCACACGGCCGGCGACCGGGATCTTCTCGTCCTCACCCATCACGTTGAGCAGCATGAAGACCTCATCGCCTATCCGGTAGCTGGTGCTGGTCGGGATGAACAGGCCACCGTTGCGCACAAAAGGCATGTACGCCAGGTAGAGCGCACTCTTGTCGCGGATGGTGAGCGTCAGCAGTCCCGGCCTTGTCATTGGCTTACCTTGTGTACCCTGCTCCACCGTACCACCACATCAGCAACTCCGACCACTGCAGTTCCGGATTGAGCGGACGATCCTGCAGACGGTTCGACTCATTCAGCTGATCAAGGTAGTCGCAGCATGCTCTCATGTTCAGGCGGGTGTGAGGAATTTTCAAGTGTGCTTTCACGGCGATGGCCGCCGGTTCGGAAACATTCATTGCCTCGCGCATCAGGGCCGCAACCTGCCAGTAAAGCCAGCGGATACACAGGCCGGCCTCCAGTTTCGCCCAACGTCGCGCCACGGCGCCGGGGAGCACTTCACGTTGTATGATTTTTTCCAGGTCATCGGCCAGCTTCGTGGCCTCCTTGCCAAAGTCGGCCCGCAGCAGCGACCGCGCGCCCAGCGGCGCACGACTGGCAAACGCCAGAGCCATTTCTGCGCTGTTGTCATCCGGATGGGCGCGCCGCAGCCAGGCGAGCCCGGCTGACTGCTCCGGCGGCACCAATCTCACCCGCTCACACCGGCTGACGATGGTGGCCGGCACGCGTGCCAGTGACTCGCAGACGAGCAGGATCGTGGCAGAACCGGGCGGTTCCTCGATGGTCTTCAGCAGGCAGTTTGCCGCCGCCGGGTGCATGCGGTCGGCGGGCCAGATGAGTGCCACCTTGCGCCCGCCCCGATGGCTGGTCAGTTCCAGCCTGGCGATCAGATCCCGCATCTGGTGAACGCGCAGAAGTTTCGAGTCATCTTCCAGGCTAACGGCCGAAAAATCCGGATGCACCAGGCCCGGCAACACATCTGCTTCGCTGTCGGCGGGCGGCGGCTGGTCGAGACCGAGAAGTTGCGCGGCCGACCACAGGGCGAAGTGGCGCTTGCCGATGCCCGGCGGCCCATAGATCAACTGGGCCTGCGGAGGCCGGGCTCGCTCCAGCCGCGACAGCAGCTGCCGCGCAGGCGACTCCAGCCAGAACATCTCATCTATAAGTGTCATTTAAACAATGATTTGCAAGTTCTTTACAGAAATTACCTGACAAGCACTTCCTGCAAGGCGTGACGGATCCCGGCCTGCACCTCAGACAGGGAACGGGCCGCATCGATCACCCGAATCCGTTGCGGCTCTGCCCTGGCAAGCTCCAGATAGCGTGCGCGTACGCGCCTGAAAAACGGGCTGGCCTCCCTTTCAAAACGGTCGCGATCGCTGCGGCCGGCTTGCCGCTCGGCCGACACCTCCAGCGGTACATCCAGCAACAAGCTGAGGTCTGGCCGCAACCCACCCGTCACCAGCTTGTCCAGCATGTCGATGGTCGCACTGGAGATGCCGCGGCCACCGCCCTGGTAGGCATGACTGGCATCGGTGAACCGGTCACAGACCACCCAGCGCCCCGATTGCAATGCCGGCAGGACAACGGTCTCAAGGTGGGCGGCCCGCGCCGCAAACATCAACAGCAGTTCCGCCATCGGTACGATTTCGCTGCCGGGCTGGAGCAGCAGCTCACGAATTTTTTCTCCCAGCGGGGTTCCACCGGGTTCTCGCGTTACCAGCACCTCGTGACCGGCCCGCCGCAATTCCTCGGCAACGAAGGCGAGATTGGTGGACTTGCCGACGCCCTCGATACCTTCCACGGTAATCAGGCGCCCGGATACTGATGATTCAGCGTGTTTGCTCATTGCCTGGGCCGGGCCCTCAAAGTGGCAAGATACTGACGAACAGCTTCCTGATGCTCGGCCAGCGTGGTGCTGAACCGGTGACTGCCATCGCCCTTGCCGGTGGCGACGAAGAACAGGGCTGTACCCGGCGCCGGATGGGCGGCTGCGGACAAGGCATCGGCACCGGGGGAAGCGATCGGCGTCGGCGGCAAACCGGGTCTCGTATAGGTATTCCATGGCGTGTCGGTTTCGAGATGGCGCCGGGTGAGATTGCCATCGAACTGCTCGCCAAGCCCGTAGATCACGCTGGGGTCGGTCTGCAACAGCATGCCCTTCCTGAGGCGTCTCATGAAGACCCCGGCGATCAGTGGTCGCTCTGCGGCGAGCGCCGTTTCACGCTCGATGATGGAAGCCAGCACCAGCAGCTCATAGGGACTCTGCAGGGGCAGGTCCGGATCCCTGCCCTCCCAGACTGTCGCCAGTGCTTTCTGCATCGCTGCATGCGCCCTGCGCAACAGTTCGGCATCGGTCGTGCCGCGTGGAAAGCGGTAGGTCTCCGGGAGAAACTGCCCTTCGGCACTGGGAAACTCCAGCCCAAGCCGCGTAGCCAGCACCGTGGCATCAGCAGTCTCTAGCGTTTTCTCCAGCACCTCCGACTTCTTCAGGGCCGCCATGATCTCGGCAACCGTCCAGCCCTCCACCAGGGTGAAGCCATGCAGCAGGACACGGCCGGCAACCAGTTCGGCCAGCAAGCCATGCGCTGTGAGTCCGGTATTGAAGACGTACTCGCCGGCTTTTATCCGGCTGGCCTGTCCGCTCAGGCGGCCGTAGAGCGTCAGCAGGGTGGGCGCAGCAACGATCCCGTCTGCCGACAGCTGGCGGGCAACGGTGGCAAGTGATGCCCCTGCCGGCACCTCGAGCCGATAACCGCTTGGGGCAATGGGCAGCGGCGCATGGAGCCATCCGCGCAGCCCGACGGCGCCGGCCACGATCGCCAGCGCGATTACAGCAATCAGGATCAGCAGTTGCCGACGCACTCGTCCACACCCAGAGTCACCAGCTGTGCCGCCAGACGGCGCGTCACCGGGCCGGGGCTCCACTGACGTTCCTCAAGCTGTCCCACCGGCCGTATCCCGGTCAGGGCATTGCTCACAAAGACCTCATCCGCCTCGAGCAGGTCCTGCCTCGTCAAGAGCGCCTCGCTGGCGTCGATGCCGTGCCCGCGCGCCTGTTGCAGGATCACGCGACGCATCACGCCACTGACCCCGGCGTGGGTGATGGCCGGTGTGCGCAGGCGAGCACCCGAGACAATGAATACATTGCTGGCCGTGCCACCTGTCAACAACCCCTGCTCATCACACATCAGACCCTCGGCGATCGATCCATCCTGCCACTCGGCGCGGGCCAGCACCTGTTCCAGACGACACAGGGTCTTGAGGCCCGCCGTGAGCGGATTGCGTCCCGCGATGGTCTCACACCAGCGCACCCGGATCTGCGTCCAGGGCCGGAGAGCTTGACTGGCCACACTCCAGGCAATGGTTGCTTGCGGATGCTGTGGCGGCGCATAGCCTCTCGGACCCGGGCCGCGGGTCAGGATGAGTTTCATCACGCCCGCAGTGATCCCGGCTGCAGCGGCGGCGAGCTGCGCATGCAGCCCATCGCGCTCCGGCGCCGGCAACTTCAGCCGGGCCGCGCCCGCGTACAGACGATCCAGATGCAGATCGAGAAATCGCGCTGCGGATTGCCGGATCGCGATGGTCTCGAAGAGGCCGTCGCCATAGGCCAGGCCGCGATCGGTGATATCGATCAGCCGTCCGGGTTCGCCATTGATCCAGAACTTTTCCATGAATTGTCAGGACTCCAGCGCGAGCAGCATGCCCTTTGCCTTGGCGCGGGTCTCCTCGAGCTCACGCTCGGCAATGGAATCGGCGACGATGCCGCTGCCGGCCGAAAGCGCAAAACGCTCACCGCAGACCTGAATGGTGCGGATGAGAATATTGAAATCACAGCTGCCGTCGTGGTTCAGGTAGCCCATGGAGCCGGTATAGGGTCCACGGGCCTGCGTCTCGAGGTCCCGGATGATCTCCATGCACCTGACCTTCGGACATCCGGTGATCGTACCGCCCGGAAAGACGGCGCGTATCAGCATGCCTGGTGTGACGTCCGCCCGCAGCTCACCACGGATGTTCGAGACGATGTGATGCACATGGGCATAGGACTCGACCGTCATCAATTCGTCCACTGCAATCGTGCCGGGGACGCAGACCCTGCCGAGATCGTTGCGCTCCAGGTCGATCAGCATCACATGCTCCGCACGTTCTTTCGCATTGCCGAGCAAGTTGTTGCGGCGCTCCTCCTCCAGTTCCGCAATCCCGGCCCGCGGCCTTGTGCCGGCAATGGGCCGGGTCTCGACGCGCCCGTTGCTCACGCGCACCAGCCGTTCGGGCGATGAACTGACGATGGCGCCGTTGTCAAACAGGGCCAGTCCGGCGAAGGGCGCAGGATTGACCTCACGCAGCCGCTGGTAGATCTGCCAGGGCTCTGCGCCCGACTGCAGCTGGCCCGTCCAGCGCCGGGCCAGGTTGACCTGAAAGACATCTCCCGCGGCGATCAGCGCGCGGGCCTTGTCGACCGCGGTCATAAATTCGCCCGGGTCCGGCTCGGTTATCGTCGTTGCAAGCTTCGAGCCCGCGGCGGAACGCCGCTGCCCGGATCCGCCGGCGGCCTCGATATCAGCGGCCACAAGGGCCATCGCCTCCTCGCATCCCGCCTCGCCGAGCAGCCAGACCTGGTCCCTTTCCCGTTCACGTATCAGTGCAACCGGCACCCGGACCGCGAGCGCCACCGGAAAACCCGGCAGCGCTGCGGGTTGCACCGTCGGCTCCGTCTCGCGGACCAGTTCATAGGCCAGAAAGACAAACCAGCCGCCCCGAAATGGCAACTCCGGCCGTGGGGTGGCGTCCGCATCCATTGTCGTTGTGTCTTCACCCTGCGCCCGCTCATCCGCCCACCAGGCATCGAGTGCGGCCAGAAAGCCCTTGGCCGCACCGGCATGCCTTCCGGAGAGTTTCCAGCGGTCATCAAGGCAAAGCGACTCGCCCGGGAACGCAAACAGGATATCGAAGCGTCCCTGGGCGGTTCCAGCGGCCACGCTCTCGAGAAGGAAGGGGTAGCGGCCGGGGTTGCGAATGTGCAGATCGAGCAAATCGCAGTTCGCCGGCAGCCGCACGGTATTGATCATGGATCGGTTAGCTGCCACAAGAGACCGCTCCCGTTGCGATTCCGGAGCAGCCGGTGAACCGAACTCAGATGCGCCGGAAGATCAGGCTGCCGTTGGTGCCGCCAAAGCCGAACGAGTTGCTCAATACCGCGCTGATGGGCATCTTGCGCGCCGTGTTCGGCACGTAGTCGAGGTCGCAGTCCGGCCCCGGCTTGTGCAGGTTGATGGTGGGCGGCGCGACCTGGTCACGGATGGCAAGCAGGCTGAATACCGCTTCGACGGCACCTGCCGCACCCAGCAGATGCCCGGTCGTGGACTTCGTGGAACTCACGGCCAGCTTGTCGGCATGCGCACCAAACACCGAGCGCACCGCACGGGTCTCGGCTGCATCACCCAGCGGTGTGGATGTGCCATGGGCATTGATGTACTGCAGGTCTTCGGGGTTCATTCCGGCATCTCTCAGGGCGGCACGCATGCTGGCCTGCGCGCCGTCACCGGTCTCTGCCGGCG
>JAHDYN010000052.1 GCA_023383735.1 Gammaproteobacteria bacterium
CGGTTTCGATCTTCAATAGTACGCAGCGGACCTGGCGGGACATTGGGGAACCTTGATTTACAACAGCGAATCGATCAGACGGGTTACGGGCGCGGCAAGACCAATCTCTGCCGGCACGGCCTTGTTATACCAGAGCCACCGGTCGCTCTCCATCGCGCGCAGCGGCACCGCGGCCAGGTGGCACTCGACCGGCGTGATGTCGAGGTCGAAGTGCGTGAAGCCGTGGCGAAGCACGGGGCGCACGCGCCGCAGCCCGGGGGCAGTGCCGAGCTGCGCACTGCACCACTCGCCCGCCGCCTCGACGGAGCTGATTTCCGGCAGGCCCCACAGGCCACCCCAGATGCCGGTCTCGGCGCGACGCTCGAGCAGCACGGCACCATCGGCACGCGCACAGAGCAGCAGCACGCAGTGGCGCAAGGGGCGCACCCTGGCCGGCTTGCGCGCCGGCAGTTGTTCGGTGAGTCCCCCGGCGTGCGCCAGGCAAGCCTCGCGCAGGGGGCACAGCGCGCAGGCCGGTTTGCGCCGCGTGCACACCGACGCACCCAGGTCCATGATCGCCTGCGTGTAGTGCGCGACGCGCTGCGTGGGCGTGCAGTCCTCGGCCAGCGCCCAGAGCTGTCGCTGCACGGCTGATGCAGAGGGCTGGCCGTCGATGCAGAACACGCGGGCGAGCACGCGCTTGACGTTGCCGTCGAGTATCGCGTGGCGCTGGCCGGCAGACAGCGCGAGGATCGCACCGGCGGTGGAGCGGCCGATGCCGGGCAGCGCTGACAGGGCATCGAAGGCCGCCGGCACGACGCCGCCATGCCGCTCGCACACGAGCCGCGCGGCGCGATGCAGGTTGCGGGCACGGGCGTAGTAACCGAGACCGGACCAGCGGTGCAGCACGGCGTCGGCCGGCGCGGCGGCCAGCGCCTGCACATCGGGGAAAGCCTGCATGAAGCTGTCGTAGTAGCGCAGGACGGTCGCCACCTGGGTTTGCTGGAGCATGATTTCCGACACCCAGACGCGGTACGGCGTGGGGCTTTTCTGCCAGGGCAGATCGTGGCGGCCGTGCCGGTCCCACCAGTCGAGCAGCAGGGGCGCGAGCTGCATCCCGAATCCTGAATCCATGCGCTACAGCCTATCAATTTGCCCGCCACGCCGGGGACATGGCCCGAACTGTGCGCTCGCGCAGGCCACCCGGCCTGTGGATGTGAACCGGGTCTCATCGACTTGTCATAGTCGGGCCTTAGGCTACACGACATCTGCAGACGTGGGGACGACGTGGTCGGCCGGGGATGCCCCGCCCGCCCGCACAGATCGGAAAGCGATGAAGCTTCTGCTGGTTGAGGACAATCAGGCTGACGTTGAGTTTCTCGCCGCCTCGCTGCGCCGTCAGCGCGCCAGCGATGTGGAGATGGTCAACGTGCAGTCGCTCGGCAGCGCCACCGAGCGCCTTGCCGGCGAGAAGTTCGATATCGTGCTGCTCGACCTGCACCTGCCGGATGCCTCCGGGCTTGAATGCATCGATGCCATCCAGGCCATCGACAACGAGATCCCCATCGTCGTGCTCAGCGGCCAGGATGACGAGGAGTTTGCCGTCAGCATCCTGAACAAGGGCGCCCAGGACTATCTCGTGAAGTGGGAGGGCCAGGGACGCACCATCCTGCGCTCGGTGCGCTACGCGATCGAGCGCAAGCGCTCCGAACTGCGGCTCAACTACATGGCGCAGTTCGATGCGCTGACCGGCATCCCGAACCGCCAGTATTTCAATGACCAGCTGACGCGTGCCACGGCGAGGGCGCGCCGCGACGGCCGCAAGGTGACGCTGCTGTTTCTCGACCTCGACGAGTTCAAGGTGGTGAACGACACGCTCGGCCACGATGCCGGAGACCACCTGCTGAAGGAAGTGGCGAGCCGTATCCAGCGCTCGGTGCGCACCGGCGATGTGGTCGCCCGGCTCGGCGGCGACGAGTTTGCGGTGCTGCTGGAGGGCCTGACCGGGCCGCTGGAAGTCGAGACCATCGCGACCGGCCTGCTGAAGCTGATCTCGCAGCCCTATCACATCGCCGACCGGCAGCTCGACATCACGACCAGCATCGGCATCACGATGTATCCGAACGACAGCGCCGATACGCAGATGATGCTGAAGAACGCCGACATCGCCATGTACCAGGCCAAGGAGAACGGCCGCAACAACGTCACCTTCTTCACCGAGCGCATGCACGCCGAGTTGATGGAGTACCACGAGCTCGAAAGGGATATCCGCGAAGCCCTGCGGCTCGACGAGTTCCATGTCGTGTACCAGCCGAAGGTGAACGCAACCAACCGCCGCCTGCAGGGCCTCGAGGCGCTGCTGCGCTGGACCAGCCCGACGCGCGGCAAGGTCAGCCCCGGCACCTTCATTCCGGTCGCCGAGGAAAGCGGGCACATCATTCCGCTCGGTTACTGGGTGCTCGACCAGGTCTGCCAGACGCTGAAGATCTGGGAGGAAAAAGACCTGCCGCGCGTGCCGGTATCGGTAAACGTGTCGGCCCGGCAGTTCCAGCAGCCTGATTTCCACAAGCGCGTGGCACAGATACTCGCGGCCCACGATGTCGATCCGGCACTGATCGAGATCGAGCTGACCGAAGGCCTGGTGATGGAAGACAGCGAGGCGGCGCAGCTGGAACTGCTGCGCCTCAAGCGCATCGGCCTGCGGATCTCGATCGACGATTTCGGCACCGGCTATTCCTGCCTGAGCTATCTCCGCCGTTTCCCGATCGATGTGCTGAAGATCGACCGCTCCTTCGTGATGGAGATCGGTGTCAGCCAGGACGGCGAGAGCATCATCGACGCGATCATCTCGCTGGCGCGGAGCCTCAGGCTGGAAACGGTCGCGGAAGGCGTGGAGACCAACGAACAGCTCGACTTCCTGCTCGAGCGCGGCTGCCACATCGTGCAGGGCTACCTGTTCGGCGTGCCGATGGAGCAGGCGCTGATCGAACCGCTGCTGGCCGAACTCAACAACGCAGGCGTCGACTCCACCGCAACCCGGCTGGCGCTGGCCGCGGCCAGTCGCCGCTGATACCGGCAGCACCGGCATGCTGTCCCTCACGACTGCCGCCCCCAACGAGATCAGCCCGGCCCTGCAGGCCACGCTGACGGCAAGCGGCATCGGTCTCTACTCCTTCGATCCGGAAACGGACGTTTTTGCCGTCGACGCGACCTGCCGGAAGCTGTTCGACATCGATCCGGACACGCCGTTGTCGCCTGATGTCATGCTGTCGCGGATACACCCGGACGACGTGCCGCGCTACTGGGCGGCAGCTGCCGAAAGCGTGCAGACCGGCAACTTTGCCTGTGACTACCGCGTGATACACCGCGACGGCTCGGTGCACTTCGTCAGCGGCCGGGGCAACCTCCATGCCGCCGACGGCAGCAAGGGCCCGCGGCTGCTTGGCGTCTGCGTGGACGTCACGGCACGGCAGGCACTGGAAGCCGAACTCCAGGCCACGCAGGCGCGCATGCAGCATCTGGCCGACGGCGTGCCGGGCCTGTTCGCCTATGTGGACCGCAACTACATCATCCGCTTCCTGAGCAGCGAGTATGACCAGTGGTACGGCTACTCGCGCGCCCGCCACCTGAATGAACCGATCACCAGCGTGATCACTCCGGAAACCTGGCTGAACCGCAAACCGCTGTACGACCGCTGCCTGGCGGGCGAGGTCATCCAGTACGAGGAAAGCCGCCGGATGGCCAGCGGCGAGCAGCGCTTTTATGCCGTGACCTACCAGCCGGATCGCAATGCCGATGGCGAAGTGGTGGGGATTCTTTCGCTGGCGATGGACATCACCGATCGCCGCGCGGTGGAGCGCGCCCTCGAGCAGAAGTCCGAGGAACTCGAACGCTCCAACCGCGATCTCGAGCAGTTTGCCTATGTCGCCTCGCACGATCTGAAGGCGCCGTTGCGCGCCATCGAGATCCTGGTGGAATGGCTGCAGGAGGATCTGGCGACATTCGAAGGCGGCGAGGTCCAGCAGAATCTCGGCCTGCTCAAGCAACGTACGGCGCGCCTGCACCGCCTGCTCGACGACCTGATGGCCTACTCGCGCGCCGCTCGCAAGCCCGGCGAGGTCGCCGAGGTGGACACCCGTCTGCTGGTCACCGACCTGTTCACGCTGCTCGCCCCGCCGGCTTCCCTGCGCATGGAGGCCAGCGCCTCATTGCCGCTGATCCGCGCCCACCAGGTACCGCTGGAGCAGGTGCTGCGCAACCTGATCAACAACGCAATCAAGCACCATCCGACCAAGGACGGCCGGGTGCGGGTCTACGCCCAGGACAAGGACGGGGAACTGCTGTTTGCCGTCGAGGACGACGGCGCGGGCATCCCGCAGGAATACGCCGAAAAGGTCTTCCAGATGTTTCAGACCTTGCAGCCGCGTGACGATATAGAGGGCAGCGGCATGGGGCTGGCGATCGTCAAGCGCATCGTCGAATGGCAGGGTGGCCGGATCTGGTTCCATGGCGGGCCGGGCGGCTGCGGCACCGTGTTCAAGTTCACGTGGAAAAAACTGCCGGGGGCCCTGACGGGCGCAGGCACCAACGAGGTGAGAGATGAGCAACCAGGACAAGACCGTACACATCTTGCTGGCTGAGGACGACCAGATCGACCAGAAGGCCTTTTTGCGCGCCTTCGACAAGCTGCGCATCAAGAACCCGGTCACGATCGCCAAGGACGGCCTGGAAGCCTGGGAAATTCTCAAGGGCAGCAACGACAGGCCGCCGCTGGCACGGCCCAACCTGCTGATTCTCGACATCAACATGCCGCGCATGAACGGCCTCGAACTGCTGGAGCGGATCCGCGAGGATGCCGAGCTGCACGATTCGATCGTGTTCATGCTGACGACCTCGAACGACGAAGAAGACAAGATCGAGGCCTTCAACCTGAATGTCGCCGGTTACATGCTGAAATCGAATATCGGCCAGAGCTTTGTCAGGGCCGTGGAGATGGTGGACAACTACTGGCGGGTGGTGGAGTTCCCGCGCGCCATGTCAGGCGGCGGGCCGGCGCACGCCGCAAGCCGCGGCACCGCGGACAGCCGCGGGATGCTTTGACTCCTGCCGGGGAAGCTCAGGGACAGGCGTCTTCGGCATCGATGATGAGCGCGCTCATCTCCGACGACAGCTCATCGCGACGCTTGTCGGACGCATTGCTCTTGTCGAGCTGCTCGTCGGCCTTCTTCACCGTTGCGCTGTCATCCGAATTGGAGGCAACCAGCAGCAGCCCGAGCTTGAAGTCTGCGGGTTTCAGCTTGCCCTTCATGTAGTCCCAGACACACTGGCACTGCCGCTCATCCAGGCCATCGACCTTGCAGACCTCTGCATCGAAGATCGCACGCTGACCTGCGTCGCTGCTCATGTCCTGGGCCAGCACCGGTCCGGCGCCGGACAGGGCGAGTAGCGCGGCAGCCGGCACCAGGCCAGCCCGGCCGCGACATGAAGACTGGAAACTTCTGTTCATGATGAATCTCCGTGCTGCTGACTGTGGATTCTGGCCAAGCGCAGTGCGGCGTGCAACTCAGCCAGCAGGCCGGCGCACAGTACCAGCCGCCGGCACCAGCATGCCGTGCCGCTCCAGCCACAGCCGGGCATCCTCCGCGTCGCTTTCGAACCAGCGCTGCGTCGAGCCGAGCCTGAAGGTATAGCCCCAGGCATCCATGTCGGCGAAGAGCTGCTGCCGGTTGAAGCGGCTGGAATCAGTCAAGGCAGCGATCCGGTCGATCAGCAGCACCTGCAGATAGCACACCGCATCTTCCTCGGCATAGTCGCCGCCGGCATCCCGGTCCAGCACCTCGCGGCGCTGCGGATCCATGCACAGGTAGTGCGCCGCCTCGTGCAGCGCGGAATGCAGCGGCGTGTCCAGACGTACAAAGAGCTGGTGGCGGATCAGGCCGGCTTCGGACTCGCCCCAGTAGCTGCCGGGGATCGGTGCGCCCGCCGCCACCAGGACCACGCCGAGTCCGCTTTCGGCAAACAGCCCGCCAAGCAGATCGACGCCGATTTCCGCTACTGTCATCATCACTGCTCGAACATCAGCCGGCTTTGCACATGCAGGGGACAGTCTAGACGATGGCAAAGAGCGTTCCGGCACCAGGCTGGCCATCGTTTCCGGCCGGTGACAAATCCAGCCTGGGGGCGCTGCTGGCCGGCCTCAAGGTCTCGCAGTGGTGGCCCGCTGCGGAGCTGCGCGCGGCACAGCAGGCGCAGCTCGGCTGGCTGGCAGGCTGGGCTGCGGCAAAGGTTCCGCATTATCAGCGGGAAATGTGGCCGGCGGAATTTGCGGCACGCCTGGCACAGGATCCGGGACAGTTCTGGGACATCTGGCGGGAGATGCCCACACTGACCAAGCCGCAACTGCGTGCGCTCGGACCCAAGCTCTACGCGCGATCCATACCGACGACCCAGCTGCCCTTCGCGCCCATACGCACCTCCGGATCCACCGGGATCCCGGTGGAGCTGCGCACCACCGCCACCACCCGTCATCTCTGGGATGCGCTCACGCTGCGCGAACATCTGTGGTCGCAGCGCGACTTCCGCAAACGGCTCGGGATCATCCGCTCGCGCAAGGCAGCCGCACGCCATACCGACGGACTGGTTCAGCCCAACTGGGGCGCACCGGTTGCACCCCTTTTTCCCAGCGGCCCGTCGTCGGCAATGCACATCGGCCAGCCGGTCGAGGCGCTGGCGGCATGGCTGCTGGACTTCGATCCGCACTACCTGCTGACCTATCCAAGCATCATGCCCTGGCTCATGGACCACATGGCTGCAGCGGGCAAGCGCCCGCAGTCGTTGCGCGAGATCCGCTTCGTTTCCGAACCACTGGACGAGACCCTGGAAACCCGCCTGGCCGAAGAGTGGCAGGTCAGGAGCACCGACATCTACTCGGCCAACGAGGTCGGTTACATCGCTTTTCGTTGCCTGGAGCACGGCGCGCTGCACGTGCAGTCCGAATCGCTGCTGCTGGAAGTCATCAACGACCAGGGACAGGCCTGCGCGGCCGGCGAATCCGGACGCGTGGTGGTCACCTCCCTGCACAACCTGGCAACGCCGATGCTGCGCTACGACCTGGGCGACTACGCCACCGTCGGCGCGCCCTGCCCCTGCGGCAGGGGGCTTCCCGTCATCAGCCGGATCCTCGGCCGCACCCGCAATACCGCACTCTCGCCCGACGGCAAGCGTTACTGGCCGACCAGGCTGAACCGGATGCGCACAATGCAGCCGGTCATGCAGGCACAGTACGTGCAGACAGCTATCGATACCATCGAGGTACGCGTCGTGCTGTCACGGCCACTGCGGGACGAGGAACGACTTGAGGTCGTGAAGAACACCATCGAGGCGCTCGGCCATCCGTACAAGGTCGAGGTCGTGCCGGTAACCGAAATCGGCCGTGGTGCCGGCGGCAAGTTCGAGGAGTTCCTGTCGCTGCTGCCGGAGCTGCAGAACTGATCGGTTGATGGAGCGGGTGATGGGAATCGAACCCACGTTAGCAGCTTGGGAAGCTGCAGTTCTACCATTGAACTACACCCGCCCGCTCACAGGGTCGCCAGTGTACCTGCGGCACCGGACGAACCCAAGAATGCGGGCTGGCCAAGGAATGGATCCGGGCAAAAATTCGCATCGCAGGGTGCCGTATCGCGCCTATAGTGTCGCCCCCAGCGCACTCCCGACAGAGCATTGATTCTCATGAGTAATGTCAACAGAAAGACAACGGTCCTGATCGTCGGCGCAACCGGCTACATCGGCAAGGCGGTCGTCGCCGAAGCGGTGCGCCAGGGCCACGACGTCATTGCCGTGACCAGGTCCAGGCAGAACGACCGCTGGTTCGAGGGCGCGGAAGTCGTGCTGGCCGATGTCAGTGACCCGGCCTCGATGGAAACGGCGTTCAGCAGGAAGGTCGATGTCGTCATCTCCTGCCTGGCCACCCGCTCGGGCCTGCCCAAGGACTTCGACGACATCGACTACAAGGCCACGCTCAACGTGCTCGATGTCGCGCAGAAGCACGGCACGGGAAAGTTCATCCTCCTGTCGGCGATCTGCGTGAGGAAACCGGAGCTGCCGCTCCAGCTTGCCAAGCTGAAGATGGAGGACGCGCTGATGCGCTCCGGAATCGACTACACCATCGTGCGGCCGACCGCGTACTTCTGGGTGTTTGATTCACAGACCAAAATGATCGCGAAAGGCAAGCCGGCTTACGTCGTCGGCGGCGGCGAGCAGTCCCGCCACAACCCCATCTCGAGGGAGGATCTTGCCGGGTTCATGGTCGGCAGCATTGGCAACAGCGAGCGCAGCAACCGGATCTTCGTCCTCGGCGGGCCGGAAGTTCCCGGCAACATCATCACCTACAGGGATGCCCTTTCGATGGTCTTCGCCTCGCTGGGCAGGGAGCCGAAGATCGTCAACATCCCTACCTGGCTGTTCATCGCCCTGCTGCGGATCGTGGGCTTTGTCGGCCTGTTCTCGCGACGGGTCGGCAGGTTTTCCGGCTTCCTCAACGTCGTTCATTACTATCTGGTGAATGACATGCGGGCCCCCGGCTATGGCTCCATGACGCTCCAGCAGCACCTGATGGATACAACGCGGGATACCCAGAGCTGAGCGCCGGCATGGAAGGCAGCGGCCCGCCCGGCAGCGTGCCCCCCCGGCAGCGGGAGATTCGCAGTTACGTGCTGCGCGCCGGGCGGCTGACCGCTGCCCAGCAACGCGCGCTGTCGGAACTCTGGCCGCGCTTTGGCGTCGCTGCAGCAGCACCCGGCGCCGAACCGCTGGACCTGGATGCCTTGTTCGGCCGGCAGGCGCCGCGCATCCTCGAGATCGGCATCGGCAATGGCACCGCGCTGCTCGGCATGGCTGCGCAGGATCCGGACCGGGATTACCTCGGCGCGGAGGTCCATGCACCGGGTGTGGGCCATTGCCTGCTGGAGATCGAGCGCCTCGGGCTCGGCAACGTCCGCCTGTTCA
>JAHDYN010000053.1 GCA_023383735.1 Gammaproteobacteria bacterium
GGCTGACCGCCGGCGAACGGAACCGCCTTGACGCCTACGGCGTCATCGATCTGCCGCTGACCGATACCCTGAAGGGCAGCCTGTCGGCCTATTCCAAGGAACAGGATGGCTGGGTCACCAACTCGGATGGTACGACGCTCGGTGATATCGACAACACCGGCGGGCGGATCAAGCTTCAGTGGGATGCCCTCGACAACCTGAGTTTCCGGCTGTCTGCCGACTACAGCGACAGCGACGGCACCCCGACCCCGCAAATGCTGACGGAGGTGAATCCGTTACGGATCGACGGGCCGCTGGCGATACCCCTGCCCACCGATCTGGCGGCGGACATCATCGCCAACCCCTTCAACAGCCAGGCCGATATCTCGGTTGATCCAAGCCTGACCAGCAACCGCAGCGGCGTATCCCTGACCACGGACTGGGATGCCGGCCTCGTCAATGTCAAATCCATCACGGCATGGCGCCAGATGGACCAGGATGCCTACACCGACCTGGATGGCGGACCGTACAGCGTATACGACTCGTTGTTCAGCTATGACCAGAGCCAGGTCAGTCAGGAGTTCCAGTTCTCCGGCGTTTCTTTTGATGATCGCCTGACCTGGTTGGTGGGCGGCTACTATTTCACGGAAAACGTCGACGGATTTACCGGTCTTTGCATCGGTACCGGGCATGTCGGCCCGCTCGTGCCGCTGCCCCCGCCCTTCGAGCCGGGCATCTGGCTGAATGGCGGGCCGCCCGTACGCGGTGACGGCCGCTGCTTCGGCCTGGCCAGCGACATCGATCTCGACGTGGACGCCTGGGCAGGTTTCGGCAACTTCGAATTCGCCTTTACCGATACGCTGAGCGGCATCTTCGGCATCCGTTATACCGACGAAACCAAGACGCAGACCTACAACACGGCGACGGACAACCGGGATGGCGTCTACTCACGGCTTTATTCGATACCGCCCGCCATACAGGAGCACGGCTTTGCCTGGCCCGGCGAGTTCCTCTACGACGTCTCGGCCAACAATCCGAACCTCACCATTCCCTACCGCTACAAGAAGAGCTGGGATGATCTCTCGCCAAAGCTTGGCCTGAACTACAAGCTGAGCGACCTCACCCTGCTCTATGCCTCCTGGTCCAATGGCTTCAAGAGCGGTGGCTTCGGTGGCCGCAATACCCCGGGCGATCCCTTCCTGCCCTATGACCCGGAAACCATCGAGACCTGGGAAGCCGGCATCAAGACCGAGCTCTTTGATCGCCGCATGCGCATCAATGCCGCCACCTTCTGGTCCAAGTATGACGATGTGCAGCTGCTGGTGATCGGCGACATACAGGGCACCGACAACCTCTTCATCACGACCAACGGCGGTGATGCAGAGATCAAGGGCATGGAACTCGAGATCCAGGCGCTGCCCACCGACAACCTCAACCTGAGCTTCGGTGTGGGCTACCTGGATACCGAGTGGAAGACGCTGAAGCCGGGTACCGTGATCCCGCTGGATGGCGACCTGCCGCAGACACCCGAGTGGACCGTGAGCGCTGCAGCCCGGTATACCTTCCAGCTCGGCGAACTGGGTGAACTGACTGTCGGCGGCGACTATAGCTACAGCAGCGATTACTTCTTCGACCCGGAAAACCTCGCCGAGCAGCAGTCCTATGACGTGGTCAACTTCCGGGCAACCTTCAAGCCCGGTGACGGCAACCTGTCGTTCTCCATCTATGGCCTGAACGTATTCAACGAAGAGTTCTACTACGCCATGGACAACAACCTGGCGGATCTCGGCACCACCACCGTGATTCCGGCACCGGCCAGTGAGTGGGGCGTAGAAGCGAGCTTCTCCTTCAGGTGAGCGACGCAGCCATGCAGCACCGCGATATGGTGCGAAAGGAAGTGCTGCTGGCCGTGCTCGGCAACGCGGTCGTTGCCGTGATCATCGTCTGGGCCCTGTACGGGGGTGAGGACCTCATCCCCGTACTCGGCACCGATGGCGGCGCCTTCGGGGTGGTTCCCGGGACCTTCCTGTTCACCCTGGGCATGACCGTCGGACTCACCCGCACCATCCGTAGCCGCGTGCGCAAGGGCGTGATCGCGGCACTGCCCTTGAGCGAGGCGCCAGGCATCGCCCGCCGCCTGCCGCAGAACCTCCTTGTGCGTGGCCTGCTGATGGCCCTCAGCGCCGAGATCTGTCTCGTGCCGGCAACGATCGCCCTGTTGTCATGGCTTGCACCCGACACCTGGAGTTTTGGCGCCGTGCTGGCATTCAATGTCGCCTACTTTGCCGGGCTGTGCCTGCTGGTGCTCCCGGCGGTGCTATGGCGCGCGCTCTGCGACAGCCCGGCAGTCGTGCAAGCCGCCTGACCGGCGGCCCTCTTGGCCTCCCTTCCCGGGCAGAGGGCCCCTGCTTCCCCTGATCAGCCCGGCACATCGGCTCCTGTGGCGCTTCCCGTGTGCTTCCACACCGACAGCGTGATCGCGACTGTCACGATCAGCAGCAGTATCCCGCCCGCCCGCTCGATCGTGTAGGAAAGCGGCGCCAGTATCGTCAACGCCAATGCATGCGCCAGATAGGGGATCGCTGTCCAGCGCGGCAGCAACGGCGAGCGCCACAGCAGCAGCGTGATCAGCAGCGAACCGGCCAGCAGCGTCAGACCAGAGGCCGCAAGGATTACCCCGCCAACGCCGCTTTCGATGCCGCTCGACGAAATGGCCAGCGCCTCCGTGGTGCCAGCCTGCACGAGCCGCGCGATCACCGGGTCGGCGAAAGCCAGAATTCCGGTACTGGGCAGGAACAGGCCATTGCCGGCGATGCTGAGCATCGCACCCCAGAACGCCAGGCCGTCCTCACGCGTATCCTTGACGAACGCGTACAGGGCAATGAATCCGAACATCTGTATGACCAGGCTCGGAAGCAGGATCGCCCAGGCAAGATCATGCGTTGACAGCTGCGCCACCTCCGCCCAGAGCTCCGGGTTCTCGCCGGGCAGGACGATTGGCCCGCGCAGTGGCAGCCCGACCGCCGAAATGATCCCGGATGCCAGAAAGCACAACATGCCCAGTCGAATCCGCCTTGCATCCCGCGCGCTCATCCGCGTGAATTCCCGCCAGCCACACCGCCACCCGTCTTGCCAACGCGCGGCTTGCCAAAACCCATCCGGGTCAGTAACCGGTCCTTGAGTGCCAGTTCGTGGTAGAGCACGCCGGCAACATGCAGCACCACGAGGACAAGCAGCACCGTCGCAAACACTTCGTGGCCTTCAAGCGGTGGAAACTCGTGAAAATTCTCCGGCAGAGTCCCGCCGGCACCAAACAGGGTCGGAAACAGCCCTGCCATCAAGGCCACGCCCACGCCGGTCGAGATCATCGAGAACACAACCACGTAGAAAAGAAAATGCGTCGCCTTGCGCAGACCGTTCAGTGCCGGATTGCCGGCGGTCGCAATCGGCGGTTTTTGCGATTTCAGGCGGACGATCAGGCGCAGCACCATCAATATGCCGATGGACAGCCCCACGCTGACATGGCCGGTCAGCGGTATCAGCTTCGCGGCGTCGTTGGGCATTTCGCTCAGCACGAGGCCACCGACTCCCAACTGCAGGAGAACGAGAACCCCAATGGTCCAGTGCAGGATACGCAGCACCAGGTGGTAGCGAGTAACGGGCGTGGTCGTCATGGGTCCATTCTCCTCTTGTGATCAATGCGGCATCTCACCCCCCCAAAAGCGCAAAGGCCCCCTGACCCTGACCAGGTCGGGAGGCCTTTTCACCTCTGGCGCTGATTCAGCGTTGAACGAGACCAGCTGTCAAGTAACCGGAATGGCGATCGGCATAAATGCGCTTTATGACCCGGCATGGCTGCAAGACCGGATCGATGGCTTTATGGCCTGGACGAACAGCCTTATCCTGAACCCTTCCCCCTCTGCATCCGCAAACAATCCATGGCACAGCCCCGCAAACTGATACACATCAGCCATCAGACCATCCGCTGGGGCGACATGGATGCCTACGAGCACGTGAACAACACCATCTATTTCCGCTACATGGAACAGGCGCGTGTGGAGTGGCTGGAGGCCGTCGGCTATCGCTGCAACGCCCGGCAGGAAGCGCCGGTCATCGTCCACGCGGATTGCAGCTTCCTGTTGCCGCTCAGCTATCCGGGCATCGTCGAGGTGCGCATGTTTGCCGGGCATCCCGGCCGTTCCAGTCTGGTCACCTTCTATGAGCTGTGCCGGCAGGGCGACGACCGGCTCTACGCAGAAGGCAGTGCCAAGATCGTCTGGATCGATCCTGCCAGCGGGAAGTCGGTGAGCTTGCCGGAGGCCCTGCGCAGGCTGGCAGCCGGATAAACCAACGGATATCTGCCCGGATTCAGTCGCTGCGTCGCCTGCTCATTCAAGCAGCGCGACGATCCGGTCCAGTACCGCGGGCCGTGTTGCCATCGAATCGAACTCCCACTGCCGGGCCTCTGCGAGACGCTCTCGAAACTGCCCCCGCTCACGAAACACCTTCTCAAGCACCGTCGTGACCTGGTCCGCGGCGACCGTCTCGTACACCGGGGCGGAGAGATGCGCAGCCAGACCGAAGGCGCTGCAGCGGGCTGCCAGCGAAGGCTGATCCCAGAAGAACGGACAGGACACCATCGGCACCTGGTGGAAGATGGCCTCGTGCGTCGAGTTCAAGCCGTGGTGGGTCACGAACAGATCGGCCTGGCCGAGGATTGCCCACTGATCGACCCGCGCCTGCACCTGCACATTGGCGCGCTCAAGCAACCGCCGTTCGCCGTCCGGCCGGTCGGTGCCGCCAAAGCTGATGAGCGCTGCGGCATCCGGCATGACGGCAACTGCATCGGCAATCGCGCCCAGAACCGCCAGCGCCTCGCGCACGTAGTAGCGCCAGATCACGGTGCCGAAGGACACATAGATCCTGCGGCGCGCATCCGCAGGGAAGTACGGCGGATCCGGCACCAGCCGACGTCGTTCGATATGCCCGATCGAGGGCAAGGAACCAAAGAACGCCATCGGTTCGAACACCTTCTGTTCCGCCGGCTCCAGCCAGGCCGACGGCTCGCAGTAGATGTTCAATGTCCGGCTCAGACCCGAGACGTAGGAAAACGGCGAGGCATCCTCAAGCCCGTGCGCCTCGCGCAGACGCTCGACGGCCCGGTGACAGGCAGGCGCCACCGCGACCCGCGGATCGTCCGCCAGCACCGCCAGGAAGCGCTCCGGATCCACGTTGTGCCCGGCACAGACGTTGACCAGGGGCACATCAAGCGCCGTCGCAACCACCCGGCCGATGACGGCAAAGGAGTCGGCAATCACCAGCCCGGGCGCCAAAGCACGGAGTTCTGGCACGATGTCGGCGCCGAAATGTCCGGCAAAACTCACGTAGCGGCACGGTACCGGGTGCGACTCGTCATCGGCAGCCGCAAGCGGGTAGCGGGAAAAGATATCGATGAGCCGCCCGCCCGCGCCGACCACCTGCACCTCGAAGCGGGCATGCGTATACACATGCACCTGGACGCCACGACGACTGAGCCCGGCGATGATCGGCAGCAGGCGGCGAAGATGCCCTTCCTCGGGCATGCAGAAAACAGCGGCGACAGGATCGTGCATGAGTATCAGGAACCGGCTCGACGAGGCGCTTCCCGTCAGACCCTTCCCACCTGCCCCTCGCACAAGGGCTCCTCGTTCGCAGCCGCACAGCGACGCAGGACCGTGAGGCCGGTGCCGAAAGGCAGGTCCAGCAGCTGCAGCTGCGGATCGCGGCGCAGTTCGCTGATGTAGTCACGCACGGTGATCCGGTAGCTCTTGTCCGGCCCGTACATCGGCGAGCTGCGTTCACCCATGCTGTCGTGGAAAAGCACGCAGGCGCGCGGCGCCAGCTTGTCGGCGAAGGCCTCGTAATCGAAGCGCACCTGTTCGGCCGTGTGATAGCCGTCGACGAACAGCAGACCGATATCCGTCATATGGCGCCAGGTGTCCGTGCCGACGAATTCCTGGGTCGTGCACAGCTGATGACGGATGTTGTGGATGCCAAAAGCCGCAAAGTGGCGCTGTGTCTGTCGCGGATCCTTCCAGAAATCATCGGCCAGCGACGGATCGATGAAGGTCACCTCGCCGGGATCCCGGTTATCCTGCAGCGCCCGGCCGATCACCATCGGCACAAAGCCGCGCCACGAGCCGATCACCACGGCGCGCCGGGGCTGGATCAGCCTCGCCAGACCGTAATAGATCCAGCCCAGACCAAGGTTGAGATCCTCCGCCGACTGGTTGTGGCCCATGCGCAGCATTTCAGGGTACGCATACAGTTGACTTGTCCATGCATCGAGATTGTCTGTCTGTTTCAAAAAACCCTACCCCTGCCATCAGGCAATTTCCGACTGCGCATGCGCCAGACCCTGACGACCTCACGATAGCATTGAACCATCGGGGATTGATTCCGGGCATGTGCAGCGTCTAACCCGCAGTCTGTGCAGTTTACAGATACATCTGACGAGAACACGGAATGAACCACAGCGGAGATCAGGCAGTCACCAAGGTTCCGGCAGTTACGCTGGTATTCTGGTTGATAAAGGTCGCCGCGACCACGCTCGGCGAAACCGGTGGCGATGCGGTTTCGATGTCGATGAACCTGGGTTACCTGGTCGGCACCGTGATATTTGCCGCCATGTTTGCGGTGGCGGTTTCTGCCCAGATCATCGCCACGCGATTCAATCCGTGGCTGTATTGGACAACCATCGTTGCCACGACCACCGTGGGTACGACATTGGCGGACTATGTCACCCGGTCCATGGGTATCGGCTATGCCGGCGGCTCATCGCTGCTGTTTGTCCTGCTCATTGCCTCGCTCTTTGTATGGCATCGCGATCTCGGCTCCATATCCATCGATACCGTCAGCACGCCTCGGGCAGAGATCCACTACTGGCTGACCATCATGTTCTCGCAGACGCTGGGCACTGCACTGGGTGACTGGACCGTAGATACAGCCGGTCTCGGTTACGTGGGAGCAGCGATCATTTTCGGCGCGCTGCTGGCGATGGTGGCGGGCGCATATTTCTGGACCGCCATATCCCGTACCTCGCTCTTCTGGACCGCGTTCATTCTGACCAGACCGCTTGGCGCGGTGGTCGGTGATTTTCTGGACAAGCCCGTTGCGGCAGGCGGTCTGGCCCTCAGCCGCTACTCGGCATCAGCTGTACTGCTGCTCTTCATGGTGGCCTGCATCCTGTTGTTCCGGCATCGCGCGGCAGAACGCCCGCACTGACCCGGACCATCTGTCCGGTCCTGCACCCTTCAGGAACGGCGGCGCAGCGGCACCACTTTCGACTTCGGTTTTGGTCGTCGTTTTTTTGGCGCGCTGGCGTCCTTCGACGCAGCACTGTCGGCGACCACTACGGCGCGCACCCTGGCCACCCGCGCCGCCGGAAACGGCGCGCCACCGGCATAGAGGTCGGCCAGCACGCCGGCCTTGTCGGCACCGGTCACGAACCAGATGATGCTGCGCGCACGGTTGATCACCGGCAGGGTCAGCGTCATGCGCGTATAGCCATGATGCTCGGCGGTGAGTGCGACCGCCCGGTCCCTCACCTTCAGCGCCGGGTCGCCGGCAAACAGCGAAGCCGTATGCCCGTCGGTACCGAGCCCCAGATGCACCGCATCGAGAACGGCGGGCACACCTGCCAGCTGCTCGATTCCGACAGCATATTCCGCCGCAGAACCGAGCAGGTCAGCGCGATCCACCCACATGGGATGGAGATTCCGTCGCGGCAAGGGGCCGTTGGTGACCAGCATCTCCTCGATATTGGTCAGGTTGCGTGCTGAATCGCCGCGCGCCACCACACGCTCATCGACCTGAAAGACGTGGATTGCCTTCCAGTCCAGTGGCTGGCGCACCAGCTCGCCGAGCATCGGCAGCGGCGAACTGCCGCCGCTGAGCGCCAGGGTCGCACGCGTGCGGCGGGCGATGCCGATGCCGAGCACGGTGGCGATGAGTCGCGCAGCCATTGCCGCCGCCTCCGCCACCGTTTTTTCCACTTCGAGCCGCATGCGAAACTTCCCGGACAGCGCGGCTAGGCGCCGCGGCCGATCCCGTTCTTGCTGGGGTTGTACCAGCCACCGGAGGCCGCAACCATGCGGTCGGCTTCACGGGGCCCCCAGCTGCCCGGCTCATAGCGATACACCGGTCCGCCGGTGTTGATGATCGGATCGCAGATCGCCCAGGCGGCCTCCACGCTGTCCTCGCGGGCAAACAGCGTCGCATCGCCGCCCATCGCATCACCGATCAGGCGTTCATAGGCTTCCTTGGCTTCGCTGGTCGAGTTGCAGACGTAGAGCTCGACCTCCTCGCCCGCCATCCGCTCGCCCGGCGACTTGGTGCGCGCACCAGCCGCAATCGCCACCTGGTCAGGACCCAGCCGGAAGCGGAAATAATTGGACTGCGGCGGCACCGGTTCGTCAAAGACCTGCTGCGGTGGCGCCTTGAGGATCACCATCACCTCGGTGGCCGTCACCGGCAGCGACTTGCCGGCGCGGATGAAGAAGGGCACGCCCTGCCAGCGCCAGGAGTTCAGGTGCAGCTGCATCGCTGCGTAGGTTTCGACTTCCGAATCCGGTGCCACACCGGTATCACCACGATAGCCACGGTACTGCCCGCGCACCAGGCTCTGGCCGGAAAACGGGCTGATCGCGCGCAGCACCTTGATGCGCTCGTCGCGCTGCGCCTCACCCCAGTAGCCGACCGGCGGGTCCATGGCCAGACTTGCAACCACTTCGAGCAGATGGTTCTGCACGACATCGCGGATTGCACCCACCTCCTCGTAGAACTTGCCGCGGCCTTCAACACCGATGGTCTCCGCCATGGTGATCTGCACGCTCTCGATGTAGTTGCGGTTCCAGATCGGTTCGAGAAAGGAGTTGGCAAAGCGGAAGTACAGCAGGTTCTGCACCGGCTCCTTGCCGAGGAAAT
>JAHDYN010000054.1:0-4812 GCA_023383735.1 Gammaproteobacteria bacterium
CCGATGCCGTGAGATCGGCCAGGTGCAGATCGTGCAAGACGCCCACAGCGCGCACCATCCGGCTTTGGACTTCTTTCAGCGTGATTGAGCGCTTCGGGTCTGCAAGCCAATCGTGCTTGTGAAACACCGACTCCATCAGCGCCGTGGGAAGGTCAAGGCCGAGGTAAAGCACGCCATATTTCCGCGCCGGGTCGTCATAGCGATTGGTGCCGCCGCGACCGTAGTACAGCGGCTCACCCCGATAGACAGTGCGGCTCACATGCTGGAGCAGTTCACCCGCATCAATCAGGAACGACGGCAACGCGCTACTCACGCCGACCTTTCCTCAATGTACGTGGATGCCCAGCACGTTGAACACGGCCCCCGCCACTTCGTCGATCGAACCAGCTGTCACCGCATCCACCGGCGAGCGCTCGCCCAGGCCTTCGAGCGGTTCCGACAGCGCGCGGTAAATCGCCCAGTTGTCGATGTCCTCGATCTCCTGGAGCACGGTCTGCGTCAACTGCTGCTTCACCGGGTCGAGCTGCCAGTCGGGCAGCTTCTGGCCGCGCGGCCCCACGCTCAGCGCCAGCAGCCGACGGGCAACGATGTCTTTGTAGATCTGCTGGCGCGACTTGTTCGCCAACTCGGCGAACTTGGGGATCGGCAGATTCTGCGGCTGATTGAAAGCCTCCAGCAACAGGGTACGGCCACGCTGAATGTCGGTCTTGCCGGGCGCCCAGCGCGTGTCGGCGCGCAGTGCGGCCGCCTTGCGTGCCAGGGACTGCTCCACCGCCTGCACTTCCAGGGCGGCCGGATGCTCCACCGCCTCTACACGCTCGTGAACGAAGGCCTGCAGCTCCGCTGCGAAAGCCCTGGCATCCCGGATTTCGACGGTATCTGCAAAACGGCGAACATCCTTCACCGTGACGCGCGGCAGACGGTCGGAAATGAATTCAGGGGTCTTGGGCATGGCCATCTCCCACAGGCAGGTTCGAGACGGGGCCCACTCTAGTCTCCTTTGTCGTTCTTGTAAATCTTGTCGCCTTAACAAGCCTCCGTCCTTGGCAGAGTCCGCCGCACCCGGGAGGGCGATGGCATCCGCACGGCATAGGTCAACCTGTTGATTTACATGGATAGTTCATGAATCGGCCTGCACTGAACCTTCCTGAGGCGGGGCTGGTCAGCGCAGCGCCGGCATAGATCCGCGGCGCGGGCGCCGTGGCCCATTCGGCGCGGTAGTTCAACAGGCCGTAGATCTCGCCCTGTTAGTCCAGCGTGGTATCGGGGCGCAGCCCCTTGAGAATCCGCAGGGTGTCCCGCACCGCGGTGACGCGCCGACATGTCCGGCGACACGGGCACCCGACCGCTCATGTTTTCGGAGACATGGTTGCGGCTCACTCCGAGGGCATCAGCCGCCTGTGTGATCGGCACGCAAAGCGGTGCCATACACATGGCCTTGAGGATCTCCCTGGGGTGGGCCGGGTTGGGCATCCGGCCCCCAAACACACAAATATATTACGACACTTGTTTCGAACAGTACAACTGTTGTATAAAGCCGCCATGAAAACCCAGCACAGCCTCGACGCCCTCTGCACCCTCGCCGGCCTGCCCCGACGCACGGTGCGCTACTACATCCAGATCGGGCTGGTTGACCGCCCGATTGGCGAGACCCGGGCGGCCTACTACACCGACGCCCACCTGCAGCAGTTGCTGACGATCAGGAAGTGGACCGACGCGGGGCTGTCGCTGGAGCGGGTACGCGAGCTGCTGGAGGGCGCCGACCCGGCAATCCCGCCGCCAAAGCCGCGCAAGGCCGGCTCGGTAGAGGTGATGAGCCACCTGATCGTGGCCGATGGCGTGGAACTGGTGATCGATCCGGGTCGGGCCAGCCTCAACCCCGATGAACTGCGGAAACTTTTCAAGAACGTACTGGCGGCATATGGCGACATCATCAAGGAGCAGAACCATGACTAGCGCACGAGCGGCAATTCTGGAATCGGAATGTGGCGATGCCGTACCCCTGCGGGGCGTGTCCGCCCGGGGGCAGCTCACGGGCCTGCTGTTCGAGCTCAGCGTGGAGCAGACCTACGAGAACACCGGTGACAGCAACATCGAGGCCGTGTACACCTTCCCGGTGCCCCACCACGCCGTACTGCTCGGCCTTGATCTCCAGATCGGCGACCGCAAGCTGTCCGGCGTCGCCGTGCGCAAGCAGGCCGCCAGTCGCCGCTACGAAAAAGCCATGGACGAAGGCCACACCGCCTGCCTGCTGGAGGAAGCCGGCGATGGCCTGTACACGCTCAGCCTCGGCAACCTGCTCGCCGGCGAGCGTGCGGTGATCCGCTATCGCTATGCCGAACTTCTCGACCGGCATGAAGACTGGGTGCGCCTCGCCATTCCCACCGTGATCGCCCCGCGCTACGGCGACCCGACCAGCCACGGGGTCGAGGCGCATCAGGCACCCGAGGTGAGCCTGCTGGCGAGCTACCCCTTCGCGCTGACTGTCGATGTGCTCGGTGCGCAGTCCGCCGCGACGCTCAGCTCGCCCAGCCATCGCATCCTGGTGAGCGACATCGAGAACGGCAAGCGCGTAACGCTCGGCGCCGGCGCCGAACTCGACCGCGACTTCATCCTGCAGCTCAGCGGTGCGGTCACCGCATCGGCCAGCCTCACCACGCGCAGTGGCGACGGCTGGGTGAGCTTGCTCAGCCTCGCGCCACAGATCGGCGAAGCAGCATCCGGCAACCTCAACCTCAACCTCAAGCTGGTGGTGGACTGCTCCGGCTCGATGGGCGGCGACAGCATCGCCCAGGCACGTCGTGCGCTGCTGGCGATACTTGGCAAACTGCAGCCGGCCGACCACGTGAGCATCACGCGCTTTGGCAGTTCCTTCGAACACCTGAGCGTGGGCCTGATCCCCGCGACAGCGCCCGCGATTGCTCAACTTTCATATGCCGTGCGCGAAATGGAAGCAGACCTCGGCGGCACCGAACTCGCTGGCGCCCTGCAGGCTGCGATCGGCATCCGCGTAACGCAGGACAGCCCGAAGAACGTGCTACTGATCACCGACGGTGAGGTGTGGGCCGTCGAGCAGGTGGTGGACCTCGCCGCCCGTTCCGGCCATCGCCTGTTCGTCGTCGCCGTGGGTGCGGCACCAGCCGAGGGCCTCGCCCGCCAGCTCAGCGCAAGGACCGGCGGCGCCTGCGAATTCGTCAGCCCCAACGAAGACATCGAGGGCGCCATCGTGCGCATGTTCCAGCGCATGCGTCAACAACCCCGCCAGCTCAGCGAACTGCGCTGGCCCGTCACACCAGACTGGCAGGCCCCGCTACCAACGATGGTGTTTGCTGGCGATACGCTGCATTTGCTGGCCGGTTTCAGCACACCGCCCGTCGGTGAAACCTGCTTGACGATCAGCGGCACCGGGCTTGCGCCACTGACACAGCGCGTGACAATGGCCGAGTCCATCGACGCCGAGCTGCTGCCGCGCGTGGCCGCCGCCCGCCGGCTGCAGACGCTGCCAGAAAGCGAAGCCGCTACGCTCGCCGAGGCCCATCAACTGGTTTCGAAATACACCAGCTTCGTGGTGGTGCAGGAACGGGCGGAGCAGGAAAAGGCCGAGGGCTTGCCGGAATTGCGCAAGGTGGCACAGATGCTGGCGGCGGGCTGGGGGGCTGCGGGGAAAGGGGTAGCAGCGGAGGTATGCATGTCGCCGCGGCCGGTGCCGGCGATGGCCCGGGCACAACGATCGGGAGCCAGGAATCCGACGCCTGCGTATGACGTTTCTGGGGATTACGAAGAGCCGTCCTTTATGCGCCGCGCACCGGGCAGCCTGCAATTCGCCAGCACCGCAGAACGCTCCCCCGCCGAGGTACTGAAAATAATCGGGGGGAGACTGGAGTGGTTCCTGTCACTGGCAGCGCTGCCAACAACCTTTGCAGAACTTGCAGAACTTGGCGTACCGGCAGCGCTGTTACAACGACTTCCGTCGAGTGCTGACGACGACACCCATGGCGAGGCCACACTCGTACGCACACTGATCGCCCTCCTCGCCGGCTCACGGGCTGGCGGCGGCCTGGCGCCGAAGCTGCGCACCGAGTTGATCGGCGATATTCCCGGCAACCGGGACTATCGGTGGGCGCGGTCGGTGATCGAACCACTGCTGGCTGATGTCAGCGCAGATGCATGGGATGTATCGAGTCGTTTTGACCCGCTTGACACACCCGCCTTCTTGCGCCGCCAAGTCGATTTAGAGCCCGAGCCCTCTGTGCATCATGAAGCGCCATCCTTCACCTGCCGCATATCGGCCGGTGCACGGTCTCATAGCACCACAGAATGCTCACCCATCGATGTACTAGGAAAACTCGCGACAAAACCAAAGAGGTTCCTGTCATTGTTTTGGGCACCGGCCACCCTGCCAAAAACATTCGCAGAACTCGCGAAACTTGGCATACCCGTAGAACTGTTGGCAAAACTTGCAGCCAATGCCACCAATCATATCCGGGGCGAGGCAACCCTCGTACGCACATTGATCGCCCTTCTCGCCCACTCACCCGCTGGCGACGGGCTGACTCCCACGCGGCGCAACGAACTGATCGGCGATATCCCCCGCAACCAATACTATCAATGGGCGCGGTCTGTGATCGAACCACTGCTGGCTGATGTCAGCGGAACCGCCTGGCGCGCTCTCAGTCCGAAGCCAGATGCCGAACTGACGGGTATCGAGTGATGGTCAGGGGCACGCACAATCCGTTTCTGGATCTCATCGACAAGGCGGATCTGCACCACTGGTGTACAAGGCCCTGGTGCACAACCTGCGGTGCGAGACCG
>JAHDYN010000054.1:4822-8860 GCA_023383735.1 Gammaproteobacteria bacterium
GCTTCGTGATGGCATCAGGGACATCCCGGATCTCCAGGCTGCGCTGGAATCCATTGACATCGAGCAACTCACTGCTCATCGGGATTGGGCCGACATCGTGCACATCATGGTGCTCGATCATTGGAGTTCCATCGACTGGGACCCCGTGCTTGAGCGCTGGCTGCCTTATGCAGCTCAACACGCGACCTTCGCCGACAGGATCCTGTTTACTGCCAATCTCGTCTACAAGTGCAGTCCGCCGCTCCGCGAGCGCTGGTTCGCGACATGCATCGACCTGGCACTTCGCACAAAGCACGACTCGCTGCTGGAAACTCTTCTGCTCACATGCGCACCCGATCACCCGCAATATGCAGAACTGCTGGCCGAAGCGAAGTCGCGCCACGCACAGTCGCGCATACTTCAGCGCGTCATGAAGAGGCTGGGGCATCTCTCCACACCGGGGAATAGCCCGGCAGACGAGGCCCTCGACAGAGAGCGAAAGCGCAAGGTTGCCGGACACAATCTGTTCAACGCGATCCGGCGCAACGACACCAAGGCGGTAAAGGCGCTCCTGTCCCGCAAGGCCGATCTGACGGTCAAGAATCAGGATGGTTTGACGCTATCCGAGTACGGTCGATCCGTTGCACGCGAGGAGATTGTGGCCTTGATTGAAGCGGCTCTTGTGGCGGAGCGTGCTGGGGCAATCTCACTGGCCACAAATAAGGAGGAGCGTTGAGATCCAATTACGAGGCAATCTGTGAAGGGAACCGCAAGCGATACGGCACCGACATCGGCCGAATCGGCCCGATGCTGCTCGCTGACCGGTATGACGACCGGACGCACTTCATCTTCGAGTTGCTGCAAAACGCCGAGGACGCGCTCGGCAAGCGTGGCGCGTGGAGCGGGCCCCGCCGGGTGACGTTCAGCCTGTCGCCGGGTATGTTGAGCGTTTCGCACTTCGGTCGACCATTCGACGAGGCCGATGTGCGTGGCGTCTGTGGCATCGCGGAGAGCACTAAGGACCAGTTCTCGATTGGCCGCTTTGGCATCGGCTTCAAGTCCGTCTACACGTTCACCGACCGGCCGGAAATTCACTCGGGCAAAGAGGACTTCGCCGTCGAGAACTACGTCCAGCCGAAGCGCGCAGTCCGGACAGAGCGGGCCGACGACGAAACCCAGATCGTCCTGCCGCTGAAACCTGAAGATGCCACTGCTCAGGACGAGATCGCGGCTGGCTTCAAGCGCCTAGGACCCGGCACCCTACTGTTCCTGCGCCACATCGACGAGATCAACTGGATCGTGGAGGGCGGGGTCTCTGGGACATATCTGCGCAGCAGACCCGTAGCGCTCGGGGCCAACGTGCAACGCATTACGGTGATCGGCCACGAGAGTGGGCAGCCAGAAGTCGATCAGAACTGGTTAGTGTTTCACCGGAACGTGTTCACCCCGGGACAGGAGCAGGTTGGACGGGTCGAGGTTGCGTTTTCCCTCCAGCCCGTCAAGGACCAACCAAGCCGCTGGATGGTCGCGCCCGTTGCGACTTCGCCGCTGGTCGTCTTCTTCCCGACCGCCGTCGAGACCAATCTAGGCTTTCTGGTCCAGGGTCCGTACAAGACGACGCCCAGCCGCGACAATATCCCTCGCCACGAGCCCTGGAACAAACACCTGGTCGGACAGACCGCCGAGCTTCTTGTTAAGGCCATGCGGTGGCTGCGCGACAACGGAATGCTGGATGTCTCGGCGCTGCGTTGTTTGCCGCTGGATCGAGAGAAATTCCCCGAGGGCTCAATGTTCGAGCCGCTATTCGCAGCATCGCGACAAGCGCTTCTCGACGAGCCGTTGCTACCTCGGTTTGATGGCGGCTACGCTGCGGCGTCGCGCTCCAAGCTGGCACGGACGCAGGAACTGCGCGAGCTGTTCAGCCCGCAACAAGTGGCCCAGTTGTTCAGCGCCGAAGATGTTACCTGGCTGACCGGCGACATCACCCAGGACCGCGCTCCAGAAATCCGGCAGTACGTCATGCGCGAGCTCGGGGTCGCCGAGGTGACGCCAGAGATCATCGTCCCGCGCTTGAACCAAGCATTCCTTGAAGCGCAGACGGACGACTGGATCGCGAGCTTGTACGAGTTCCTGAGCGGGCAGCCGGCGCTAAAGCGGCGCTTGGACGGGGTGCCCCTGGTCAGGCTGGCCGACGGGCACCACGTAGTTGCGCGCACCAATGACGAGCCGCAGGCCTTCTTGCCAAGCGACATCGAAACCGGATTCCCGACTGTTTGCAAGGCCGTATGCACCAGCCTCGAGGCGCGCTCATTCCTCATCTCGCTCAGCATCACGGAGCCAGATCTGGTCGACGACGTGGTCTTGAATGTCCTGCAGAAGTACCGCAGCGACTCCGTCGACGTAGATGACGATCAGTACGCCAAGGACATCGACCGCATTTTGGCCGCGTTCAACACGGACTCGAAAACGCAGCGTACGAAGCTATTGGAAGCGCTAAGAGCGACGACTTTCGTGATGGTGGTCGATGGGGGAAACGGGACGGGATACGTCGACAGACCTGGCAACGTCTACATCGCTACCGACCGGCTGAAGCTGCTGTTTGCCGGCGTACCGGACGTCATGATCGTGGACGACGATTACCCATGCCTCCGAGGGGAGAACGTCCGCGATCTGCTGGAGGCGTGCGGCGCATTGCGATACCCAAGGCCGGTGCCAGCCCCAAGCGAGCCATACGGGAGTGACCGGCTGAAAGAGCTTCGCGTTGGAGCCGGTCATGAAGAAACATCGGGGCGCAGCGACAGTGTCGAGGACTGGTTGCTCCATGGCTTCGAAGGACTCCTCGCCTACCTTCCGCAACTCGACTCGGAGCAGCGTGCCAAGCGCGCACGCTTGCTCTGGGAGAGTCTCGGCGAGCTCGAAGAGCGCCGCGGGCACGGAATCTTTGACGGGAAGTACACATGGTCACACAACGGCAGGTACACCGCGGCCTTTCCGTCTGCGTTTGTACGGCGCCTCAACGAGGCGGCATGGGTCCCTGACGCAAACGGAACTTTGAATCCACCTCATGTGGTGACCTTTGACAGCCTTGGATGGAAGCCAAACCCGTTCCTGCTGACCAAGATCCAATTCAAGCCACCCATCATCGACCAGCTGGCAAAGGAGGCCGGCATCGATCCCGCCGCACTCGACCTCTTGAGAAGGCACGGCATCACCAGCGTCGCGGAGGTAGTGTCCCGTCTCGGCATCACCGAGGTGCCGGCGGCATCCAAAACGGTGCCCGCCCGAGAGAAAGAGTCTGATGAGCCGCCAACAAACGACTACGGCGATGCCATACCCGACAACACAACCCAGGACAGCCACGACCCTGCCGGCGGTGACGGCAAGGGCCCACCTGGAGCTGGCGGAAGCACCAGCGGGGGAAAGACGGGTCCTGGAAAGGGCACGCTAGGAGCAGGCGGCAGTCGCCCGTTTATCTCTTATGTCGGAACCCATCCGGACGAAGAGGAGCCCGACCCGGAAGGCCTTGATCAGGCAACGCGGATGGCTGTCGAAAGCCAGGCGATCAACAAGATCATCGCGTTGGAGCCTTCTCTACAGCGCACCCCCGACGGCAATCCAGGGTTTGATCTCTACGAGACCGATGCTGTAGGCAAGCCGGTCCGCTGGATTGAAGTAAAGTCCATGACCGGCACCCTCGCAGATCGCCCAGTGGGCTTGTCACGGACGCAGTTCGACTACGCGCGGGAGCGCGGGGCCGCCTATTGGCTGTACGTCGTTGAGTACGCGACGAACCCAGACCAAGCCCGCATTCTTCGGATTCAGGATCCGGTCGCACACGCTCGGACGTTTACCTTCGACCGGGGATGGGCCGAAATTGCGCGGTCGGAACCACCAAGTTAAGGATACGGGAAGAGCGCCGACCATGCGGGCGCAGGTTCAGTTGATCAGAACCGCTTGTCCAATCCTGCCTGCTTGAGGACCGCGTTCGCCGCGTGTCGGGCGATCGGTACTGGAAAAGAAACTCAGGAAGCAGCCGAAAACCGCTGCGCGATAGTCTGC
>JAHDYN010000055.1 GCA_023383735.1 Gammaproteobacteria bacterium
CCCGCTCGGCGCCGACGCACAGCGGATACAGGTGCCCGCGCCGGACGTTGCCGAAAATCAGGTACTTGAGGACCCGCTCGAAAAACACCTGGCGCGCCTCCACCAGCACGTGTTCGACCGCGCCCAGCTGCTTCGAGCGCTGTTCCAGGTCCTTGATGGCAGCCGCGTCGAGGCCACCGGTGTTGATCGTCACCGTGACTACCGGCCGGCCCAGCTGCTCCTTCATCCACGGCACCAGGAACGAGGTATCGAGCCCGCCCGAGAAGCCGAGGATGATCGGCGAAGTGTTTTTCTGCTGTGTCGTCATCACTCTCTCCAGGTGCCGGACTCAGTTGCCGGAACCGCTGCTGAACCGGGCCCGCAGCCTTGCCACGAGCCGTCTCTGCTCGCCACCGGTACGGGTGGCGATGAATATGGTGTCGTCGCCGGACACCGTGCCGACGATCTCAGGCCAGCCCGAGCGGTCCAGTGACAGCGCCACCTGCTGGGCGCCGCCTTCTACCGTCTTCACCACCGTCTGGTAGGGCCCCGCCGTGCGGATTTCCTTCACGAAGTCCGCCAGCACGGCCATGTCCCGGCTGGTATCGGATTCCTCGTCTTCAGTCACCGGCCGGTATTCCTGGTCCAGCTTGGAAATGCCCAGCTGGCGCAGATCCCGGCTGATGCTCGATTGCGTCGCCTCGATCCCGCGCTTGCGCAGCAGCTCGACCAGCTCGTCCTGCCGCGACACATGCCGCTGGCGCAGGATCTTCAGGATCGCCTGCTGTCGTTCCCTGCGCTGTTCGGCGCTGACCGGCATCGGGACTCCATGCGCATACAGTCGTAAGGATGCGCATAGTATCCAGATCGGGGTTGGTGTCAATAGGGCAGCCGAAAGAAAACGGACCCGGTACCGATTACCATCTGCCGGCAGGGACAAGCAACCGGTATCAACAAGCGATGCTGCCCGAGATCGACACCATGCATTTACTGGCCATCGCCGCCGCGCTCGGCTGGGCGAGCGGGCTGCGGCTGTACCTGGTCGTGTTCCTGACCGGCGCGGCCGGCGCGCTCGGCTGGGTCGAACTGCCGGCCGGCTTGCAGGTGCTGCAGCATCCCGTGCTGCTCTGGGGCAGTGGCTGCATGCTGTTCGTCGAGTTCTTTGCCGACAAGATCCCCGGCCTCGATACCCTGTGGGACCTGGCGCACACGCTGGTGCGCATTCCGGCAGGGGCCGCGCTCGCTGCGGCGGTCTTCGGTGCGGACCAGGAAACCTGGGCCGTGATGGCCGCACTCATGGGCGGTACGCTGGCCGCCACCAGCCATGTCGCCAAGGCCGCGACCCGCGCAGCGGCAAACAGCTCGCCCGAGCCCTTCTCCAACATCCTGCTGTCGCTGGCGGGCGATGGCGTGGTGCCAGTCGCCTTGTGGCTGTCGTGGGAACATCCGGTCGCGTTTTTCGCCACGCTGGCGGTCGCACTGGTGGTGATGCTCGCGCTGATCTGGACGCTCGGCAGATTCCTTCGCGCCCTGCTGCGTCGCGTGTCGGGCTGGTTCCGGCCGGGACCGGCCCGGTCAATCCGTTAAGCTTGCTGGAGCAATTCGCCGGGAGGGCAATCATCATGCAACAGGAAACAGCCAGCTTGGGGTTGAGGGCTGCGCTGCTGGCCGCGATTCTGCTGGTCGCGCCGCTCGGCGGCTTCGCGCAAGACGAACACGGGCACGATGATGCAGATGACGGTGCGCAGGCCGCAGCGCTGGCCGCCCGGTTTCAGCAGGAACTCGCCGGCAAACTCCAGGCGGCGATGCAGGCCGGTGGGCCGGTCGAGGCAATTGCCGTCTGCCGGGATGAAGCGCCCGCCATCGCCAGCCGCCTGTCGCGCCAGAGCGGCTGGCAGCTGAAGCGAGTCGGCACCCGGGTGCGCAACCCGCTGACCGGCCTGCCCGATGCCTGGGAGCAGCGCCAGCTGGTGCAGTTCGAGCAGCGCCTTGCAGCTGGTGAGGCGGCCGGCGGGATCGACCGCCTCGAGCTGGTCGACAGCCCGGACGGCAAGACGGTGCGCTACATGAAGGCGATCGTCATGGCGCCGCCATGCCTTGTCTGCCACGGTGCAGAGGCCACGCAGCCGGCGGCGCTGCGTGCCGCACTCGAGCAGGACTATCCGCACGATGCGGCCACGGGTTATGCCCTCGGCGAACTGCGCGGCGCGTTTTCCCTGCAGCGCCAGCTGCCGGCGCAATAGATTGCCGCATCTGGAGGTCCCCATGCCCGCAGCCAATTTCCCCGGATTCTTCGACCAGTCGCCGGTCATCGTCGTGCGCGATCCGCTCGCGGATTTTCTCGGCGCCGCAGACGGTGGCATCCTCGAATACCGTTACGTCGATGCCGTCCGGCTCGCCGGACACAGCTGCCCGACCGTGGCCGCTGCCTTCCTGATGACGCGCGCGGCGCTGGCAGCGCTGTATGGCGATGCGCTGCCGGTGCGGGGCGAGATCCGCGTTGAGCTTGGGCAGGCGCAGGATGCCGGTGTGGCCGGAGTGATCGCGAGCGTCGCGACACTGATCACCGGCGCCACGGGTGATACCGGTTTTCGCGGCCTCGCCGGGCAGTTCAACCGGCGCAACAAGCTGTACTTCGCCCAGCCGCTGGCACACGGCGAGCTGCGTTTCACGCGGCTGGATTCCGGCAGCTCGGTCGAGGTGGCCGCCGACATGTCGCGCATCCCGGGCGTTCCGCACATGGCTGAGCTGATGCAGAGTTGTCTCGCCGGCACGGCGGCTGTCGCGGAACAGGATGAATTTCGTGCGCTCTGGCAGGATCGCGTGCGCCGCCTGCTGCTCGGCCACGCCGACGATCCCGCGGTGATCCGGATCTACCCGACATAATCGCCGTGTCGCACCTTGTGCAGACTGTGCAGGCGGTTGCGGATCGGGCGCCCTGTTTGCTCTAGGCTTGGTCTGCTGCGCTGGAGATTTCCGGCATCGATGTGTTGCCCTGACCGGTTGACGGACGCGCCAGGGCGTTTTCTGCCGGCCGTTGTGCCAGCCGTGATAACAGGACTTCGAGTCCGCCAACTCGCGACCTGACAAGATGGGAATACAGCACAGGCTTGCCGCCGCATATCTCCCCAGGCTGCTCGAGGCCCGGGCGTACCGGCGTGCCACGCACCCCCGGGTTACCGTCCTCATGTATCACGAGGTGCTTCCCGACGAACTCGACATCCCTTCCTGGCTGGTCGTGAGGGAGGCGCGGTTCCGGCGCCAGATGCGCTATCTCAAGCGTCATTTCCGGGTCCTGTCGCTGGATGCCGCGCAGGACTACATGGCCAATGCGGCAAGCCAGGTAAAGGCCAGGCGCCCACCGGCCGTGATTACCTTCGATGATGGTTATGCGGGCAATTTCAGCTGTGCGCTGCCGATCCTCCGGGAACTGCGCCTGCCTTTTACCGTGTATGTCTCCACGGCCATGCTCGCCGAAGGCGGCCGCTTCTGGCACGACCGGATCATCGCCGCGCTGATTACGGCCGGCCGTGGCAGGCTGTCCATCGAGACGTCGGCCGGCACCCTGGAGTATTCCGGGAGCGCGCGGCTCGATGCCCGCCGCTGGGCCGGCATCGAGCGGATTCTGACCCGGCTGAAAGACCTCGCGCCCGCGGAGCGCGAGGCCATCGCCGACCGGCTGGACCCCGATCTGAAGATTCCGGCGCTGCGCATGATGACACCCGCCGAACTTCACGAGCTGTCGGCCAGCCCGCTGGTGACGATCGGCAACCACACGCACGCGCATGAACTGCTGGACCAGCTGGACAGCGACAGTGCGAGCGCCACGATACTGAAGGCCCAGACACTGCTGGAGGAATGGACCGGGCGTCGCCCGGCGCATTTCGCCTACCCGAACGGCAACTATGTGGGCGAGACGGCTGCCCTGGTGGAGCGGCTGGGCATGTCCACTGCCGTGACCGGCAGGTCACGCCCCTGGCTCGAGACAGATGCCCTCTTTGAAATCCCGCGCATCGGCATTGGCCGCTTCGACAACCTCAACCTGTTCCGCGCCAGGATGTGCGGACTTCTGCAGTAGGTGTTGCGCGCCATGCAGGACCGTCGCGACGGCGCCCTGGACGTCAGGCGTGTTCCCGTGCCCGCCATGCTGGCAGTCCTTGCCGACTACCCCGCGCTGGCCGAGGAGATGCGGTACCCGGGCTTCTTCAGCTCGGTTGCCTGGCTGGATGCGGTGCACCAGTCTGGAAATGCGCACGATGCTTTCGGACTGATCGTGTCCCGTGGCGAAACCCCGGTTGCCGTACTTCCGCTCGAAACCAGCCGCAACTGGCTGGGCGGACTTGACCTGCGCTATCTGGGCTACCGCTTCTTTCCGGACCCCCTGGGACTCATCTGTGCGGAACGTGAGCTGCCCGAGGCCATCGCCGCATTGACCGGGTACCTCAGGAGCGAGTCCCGATGGGACCGCCTGATTCTCGATTTTCTGCTGCCTGAAGAAGCGGACCGGTGGCCGGGGAAGGTTCGTCAGCAGTCGAAGGCCCCGTACCTCAGGCTGCCGCAGGCCATCGACACCCTGCTCGCCGACTTCACGGGCAAGAAGCGTTACAAGCTTCGCACCAAGCTGGGCCGCGCGGACAAAGCCGGGCTGGTCTTCACGGTGGCAGATACCGCGGATGAAAAGCGCCGCTATCTGGATGCCCTGTTCCGGGTGCATGCCGCGCGCTCCGCCGATATCGACAGAGACAGCAGCATCGGCCGTCAGGAGGTGCACGCGTTGCATGCACGGCTTGCAGAGAGCTGCGAGGAGGCCATGCTGTTCGCCCTCCAGGCCGAAGGCCGCATCGTCGCGGCACTGTACGGATTCCTCGTCCAGCGGCGATTCTCGTTTTTCCAGATCGCCCATGATCCGCAATTCGACAAGCTGCGGCCGGGAACGGTCATTCTTTACAGAACGATTGCCCACCTGTGCGCCGCCGGCACCTCGGAATTCAATTTCCTGCAGGGTGACGAGAGCTACAAGTACGAGTGGACCTCCGACACCAGGACTTTGGTGCGGGCCGAGGTCGGCATCTCCGCCGTCAGGTCAAGGCTGGTGACCAGCGCCGCGCGCGCACGACGCTGGGGTGCCGCCAACAGCAGGGCGCTCGGCAGGGCCGTCAGCCGCTGACCCGTCAGCGTCGGCGCCAGCGTCGCCATGCGCCGAGTGCGGAAAGCCCCGTCAGCAGCATGAAGTGGGTGGCAGGCAGCGGCACCGCCGATGCCGTGGCCAGCCGGTAATCGATACCGCTGCCCGATTCCAGATCGAAGTCCACGACCGGCGTACCGCCGCTGCGGAAGACGCCGCTGATGCCGTCCCACGAGAGCGTGTGCGCATAGTTTGCGAGGCCGGTTGCCGCGCCGGCGACAGCCTGGTCGTCCCACGAGATCGCCTGGGCGAAGGCCTTGGCTGTGAGCGTGTATCCCAGGTAGAACTCCTGGCCAAAGGTGAAGGGGACAAGCAGCGACAAGGCCCCGAATTCGTAGTAGCCGTTGGCTGGCGCACCGCTGGCATTGGAGGTGCCTGCGAAGGCGTAGGCACAGTAGGCGGCACCGTAGAGGCACTGCCCTGCACTGGATGCACCGGGGCCCATGGGTGCAAGTCCTTCACCTCTGACCGATAGAGTGGCGAAGGCGCGCTCCAGGTTGTGGGCGGTCTGGTCTGCGGCCTGTACAAACAGATTGCCGTCGAGCCTCAGGCTGGCCGTGAGGTAGCCCGACTGGCCTGTCAGCCCGGCCTTGTTGATCACGACGCCATCCCACCAGCTGACTGTGGTCTCGGCGTTGCCGTGCCCGCTGTTCAGATAGCCGCCACTGGTGCTCACGGCAACACTGGCGTGCACACCCATCAGCCCGGCACTGGCCGAACCCGAGCCGACACTCTGCGTGGTGGTGAAGGGCGAGCCTTCCAGGGCCGCGCTGCTGTTGCTGATGCTGACGACACCCGTGGCTGCCGATGCCTCTGCAGGGGGGCTTTCATGACTGTGGCTGTCCTGGATCTCGGAGGCTCCGGGATAGGGCCGGTAAGCCGCGTGCGCCCTGGTTGCGGAGTAACCATCCGCTTCGCCCAGGGTAGCTGCCTGAATCGTTGCGGCGGACAGGCCGGCCAGGAACGCTATCGACAGTGATGCAATAGTGCGATGGGTCATGATGCCGCTCTCCAGGATCGGACAGGGAAGCAAATGTCGGGAGCAATCTATCCCGGCTTTGCATTGCCGCATAGCTGCTTATGTTCAGTTGCGAAAATATTATTTGCCCTGGGCCCATCCGGCCATCCAGCCAAAGGCGGGCTGTTGCCACGCTGTCCCGGCAATCCTATGCTGGCGGGGAACAGCTCTGTCTCCAGGCGATCCGGTGGCGTGAAGCGCAGAGGCAGAGTTCGGCAGAAGAACATGAACAATATCGCCTCGTCAGCTTCGCAGCGCCTGCACGCGGTGCTTTTCGCCGCTCTCGTCCTCTTTCTCGCCGCTGTACCCGTCGACAGCAATGCAGCAGCAATCTATTCCGCCGTTGAAGCCGGTGCCAGCGAGCGCAACAGCGACAGCAGCGAAATCAACAGCGACTCCGGAGACGACTCGAGCACCAACGTCGGGGCAACCGTGGTGGCAACAGCGACGGCCTGCCCCCCGGGCCAAGGCTGCAGCTACAGCAGCCTGCCGGTGCCGACCTGGTACGGGTCTTTTCCGGTAGGTGCCGCCGCGCGGGCCCGGACCACTTACGGCAGCAATCAGGCCCAGGCCTTTGCCACGGGCAACGACGAGCTCAGCGGGACCGGCGCATACGCCCAGAGCCTGTGGTTTGACGAGGTGAGCTTCTTCAGGGGCCTGCCTGGCGGCACCACGACGGTCCGCCTGACCTTCAGCCTCGACGGCGAGTGGGACAACTACGGTTCCTTCATGTTCAACGCCGGCCTCTACGATCCGCTGCAGAGCTTCTACAACGCCGACGCTGGCGGCACCCACTACCTCTCTATGGCGAACGTGCTGGTGAGCAACGGCGGAGAGCTCGGCCAGCAGATCGCCGGCGGCAACTGGTTCAACGTCCCGTGGGATACGCCGGCAGCGCTTGTTCCGGGCGCCGGTGATGCCGACGGCAGCTTCGACCTGGTCTTCGACCTCTTCGCCACGGTGAACGTCGGCCAGAGCTACGTGCTCTACGGGGAGTTGCAGGTCCTCGGCAACGATTATCAGTCTGCGAGTGTCGATGCCTTCAACACCGGCAGGCTCTCGGCGGTGCTTCTCGAGGAAGGCGTGTCGATGACCTCGGCAGCCGGCGCACTGGATAACTACAACGTGTCAGCCGTGCCCTTGCCGGGTGCCGGCTGGCTGCTCGGCACCGGGATTGCCTTCATTCTGGGTCGCCGGACGATGAGCTCGAGTTCCCGCCGGTTCAAGGACGACTGACCTGACCTGACCTGCCCGGGCCGGACGGGATGCGGGTTGCAAACCCGCATCGCCGGCAGGGCCGTTGGCCGCCGTTCTGACCAGACAAGCGCGATGAGAATCCACGTCATACTGGACCCCGATCTCTCGCCGCAGCGAGTCACCGAGCTGGGCCTGCTCGCCGAGGCTTGCGGGCTCGACGCGGTGTGGAGTTCCAATTACCCGAACTCGCGGGATCCATTCATCAACCTGTGTCCGCTGGCGCTGGCCTCAAGCAGGATTCGTCTCGGTCCGCTGGTCATCACGCCCTACGAACTGCATCCCTACAAGATTGCCAAGGCACTGGCCAGCCTGAATGAACTGTGCCGCGGCCGTGCCAACATCCTCATCGGTGGACCGACCGGGGTGAATGCCTTCATGGGCATGGATACCTCGCGGATGGTCGGCCGGGTGCGTGAATGCATGGAGATCCTCAAGGGCATCAGTCCCGACGCTCCGCTCAACTACCAGGGAAAGATTTTCCAGACCTGGGGCTACCAGCCCCGCTGGGCCACCGATGAGCCGCCGCAGATCTATGTCGGTGCCAACAAGGTGCAGATGCTGCGGATGGCCACCGGTATCGCTGACAAGATCATGCTGGGCGACACGACGGCCGGGCGCCTGGCGAGCAGCATGCAGCTGATCAGGGACAATCTCCGTGCGCATGGCCGATCCCGCGAGGATGTGCGCATCAGCGCGCTCGTTGCCTGGCACGTCAAGGCAGACCGGGCGGCGTCCTTCAGCGAGGCACGGTCCCAGCTCGCGCTGCGCGGCATGCTGGACACCTGGTACCTGGAGTCCTTTCTCACGGCTGAAGAATGCCGTGTCGTGGAGGCGAACCGGAACAGCTTCTTCAAGGCCTACAAGCAGCAATCAGACCGCGTGGAAAATGTCCCGGATTCGATTCTCGACAAGCTGGTGGCCAATCTGACGATGTCCGGCGACCACGCCGATCTCGACAGGCACATCGAAACCCTGCGACGCTATGGTGATCTGGGACTTGATGAAGTTGCGTTCAAGCTGCATCAGCATCCTGAGGCGGCGATAAGGACAATCGGCTCACTGGCCGCGGCCATATCGTGAATATTCAATCAGCGGGTCAATGACGGGCGGAAATCGACGATGAAAGTCTTGGCGATAATCGGGACACCCACCAGGGAAAAAGGCTACACGACTCGCAGCGTCGAAGTGCTGGAGCAGAGCCTCAGGCGCAAGAGTGACGTCCAGTTCGAGTATCTGTACCTGGAAGACCGGAACCTGTCGCGTTGTCAGGGGCACCTGAGCTGCGTGAAGTTCGGCGAACGACAGTGCCCTTTTCATGACGAGATCGCGCCGATCAAGGCGGCCATCGAGGCGGCAGACGTGGTCATCTTCGCCTCGCCTGTGCACTGC
>JAHDYN010000056.1 GCA_023383735.1 Gammaproteobacteria bacterium
CGGGTCGGTGACGTCACCGGTCACGTAAGTGACCTGGTCGCCGAGCTTTGCCCGGGCCTTTTCCGGGTCGCGTACCAGCGCACGCACCTTGTAGCCCTCGGCCAGCAACTGCGTGACCACCGGTGTGCCGGTCCGGCCCGTGGCACCTGCCACCAGTACGGTGCGGGGTGAGCTCCCCAGGTCGGCGCGACCGCTGGTACAGGCGCCGAGGGTCAACAGGCAGGCACCGATCAGGATGTTTCTTCTGGTCATGGACATGGGCGGGTTCTCCAGGGAATACGGCTTGAGCATACTCAAGTGCTGCGGGCTGCGCGAGTCCTGCCGGCACGGGTATGATCGGCGCATGAAACAGCGAAAACTCGGCAATACCGGCGAATCGGTGTCGGCGCTCGGTCTCGGCTGCATGGGCATGGTCGGCTGGTATGGCCAGCGGGATGATGCCGAGGCACTGGCCACCCTGCACCGGGCACTGGATCTCGGCATCAACCACCTCGATACGGCTGCGGTTTACCAGGACGGTGCCAACGAGCGCTTTGTCGGCGAAGCGATCCGCGGGCGTCGCGACGAGGTGTTCATCGCCACCAAGTGCGGGCTCGTGCGCAGCCCGGAAGGGCAGATCAAGGCCGACAACCGCGCCGCAACGATTCGCCGGTCCTGCGACGAGAGCCTGCAGCGCCTGCGTGTCGAGCAGATCGACCTGTTCTATCTGCATCGCATCGATCCCCGGGTGCCGATCGAGGACTCGATGGGCGTGATGGCCGAACTGGCGCAGGCCGGGAAGATCCGCTTTGCCGGCATTTCGGAAGCGGCTCCCGAGACCCTGCGCCGTGCCCACCGGACGCATCCGCTGGCTGCCCTGCAAAGCGAGCTGTCGCCGTGGACCAGAAGCGCCTGTCGTGCGGCGCTGGAGACCTGCAGGGAACTCGGCATCGCATTCGTCGCCTACAGTCCGCTGGGGCGCGGCTTCCTCACTGGCGCAATCAGCAGCGCCGAAGACCTGCCCGAGGGCGATACGCGGCGCATGTTTCCGCGTTTCCAGGCTGCAAACCTGCGCCACAATCTCGCTGCTGCCGACAGCCTGCGTGAACTGGCCGGGGGTATAGGCTGCACGCCGGCGCAGCTGTCGCTGGCCTGGGTGCTGGGTCAGTGGGAGGGCGTGTTGCCCATTCCGGGCACCAAGAAGCGCCGTTACCTGGAGGAGAATGCAGCGGCGGCGGAGTTGCAGCTTTCGGCGGAGCAGCTTGCTGCCATCGAACGTGCCGTACCGGAAGATCTGGTGCAGGGCGCGCGTTATCCGGATGGCATGCTGGGGAGCCTCGATGTCTGAGTCCGGTGTGGCCAGCCGGTGCTGCTGGTACGGGTTCATGCTGCTGTTGCCACTGTTGTCCGGTGGCTGTGCGCTGTTCAAGGGCGACCTCGAGGTGCCGAAGGTTACGCTGAGCGCCGTCACGCCGGAAAAACTGGCGCGTGGCAGCCAGGTGCTGCGCTGCCGGTTGCTGCTCGAGAACCCGAACAACCAGGACCTGCGGGTAATCGGCGGCAAGGTCAGGCTGGAAATAGACGGCGTCACGGCCGGGCAGGGTGAAACCATCGAGGGCTTCATGCTGCCGGCCCTCGATTCCAGGGAAGTTGACCTGCGCGTCACGCTGGATCTGCTGTCCACGCTGAGCGGCGCGCTGCGTTCGCTGGGGTCGGGCAAGCCGGCGCTTGAGTATGCGCTGCAGGGTTATGTGGATCTGGATGTGAAGGCGCTGGGGCGTTTGCCTTTCAGAAGCAGCGGTACGATACAGCTTGAGGATCTGCTGCGACATGCGCCGGGTTTATTGCGCTCCATGCCGGAGCCGGAGAAAACGATATGACAACACTGAGTGAGCAGATAGCCGGCGAGCGCCGCCGCCTGAAATCCATACGGCAGTTGCTTACCACCGCGGTGGCGAGAAAGTCCGGTGGTGACAAGTCGTTCCTGCCATTTTACGTGGCGCTCGGCGAATACATGGAGGCTGCCATGGACCGCCTGCATGCCCAGGACGTGAAGATGGGCGACATGATCCGGCGCAAGCTCGTCACGCTGGACGACAATGCGGTCAAGGCCCTCGATGAACTGCACGAGCGCCTGACCGGCAACCAGGCCCATCTGACGGTGTTCTCGGCGGCAAAGAACGCGCTGCAGAGCGAGGGGGTCGCGGCGCTTGAGCGTTTTGAGCAGGCGAGCGCAGCCTACACCGCCTATATCGTTGCCAACATGGGACATCATGGCGGAACAACGGAACTGGCGGCCAGGCTGTTCAGCGAGGCTGACTGGGCATACATGGCCGGCATCACCGAAGCCGAGACGCAGCTTGAGCAGGAGCTGTATGCCCGCGTGTACGCCCTGCTGCCGTCAGCCCTTTCGGATCTGCAGCCCGCGGCGGTCTGAAGCGACTGCAGCGGCGACTGGAGTTGGCAATGCGGCGGCGGCCTGTTCTTTGTCTTCTGTTCCTGCTGGCGCTGCCGGTGGTGTCGGCACTGGCCGACACGCGTTTCGGCGACACCATCGTCATCAGCCAGGCTGTTCCGGATGATCTCTACGCCGTCGGCGGCAGGTTGCGGATCGAGGGCTCAGTCGCCGGCGATGCCGTCCTCGCTGCAGGCACTGTGGCCATCGAGGGTGATATCGATGGTGATGTCAGTGCGGTCGGTGGACAGGTCGCGATTTCCGGCGGCGTGGGCGATGACCTGCGTGCCGCTGGCGGCGAAGTCAGCCTGCGCGGCTTCGTCACCGACCATGCGGCAATCCTGGGTGGCGCGGTCCGCATCGCCGAGGGCAGTGCAATTGCCGGGCGCACCTGGATTGCGGCCGATACGCTGGAGATGGCCGGCCAGATCGGCGCCGACCTGCGGGTATTTGCCCGGACGGTCGTCATCGCCGGCCAGATCCGGGGCGATGTGGAAATCACCGCACGGGAAATCCGCATCGATCCCGGCGCGGTGATCGGTGGCCAGCTGATCTGGCACAGTGATGAGCCGCCGCTCATCGCCGAAGACGCCCTGATCCTGGGCGATGTGGCGGGGAACCGGGCGCCCGTCGACGAACTGCCCGAAACGGCTCCCCCCGTGTTTGGCAACTGGGCGCTCGGCATCGCCATCATCGTTGCCGCAGCCGGCATATTCTGGCTGAGTCCCTCGCTGGTCGTACGCTCGGGGGCCCTGTTGCACACCTCGCCGGGCCGCACGCTCGCCGTCGGCGCCATCGCCATATCGCTGGGCCCGCTGCTGATCGTCGTGCTGTTCGTGTCGATATTCGGCTGGTTGCTTGGCTTGCTGCTGCTGGTGGCCTATGTGCTCGCGATCCTTCTGTCCGGACTGCTGGGACTGCTGATGCTGGTCCAGCTGGTCCGGATCCGCGCCGGTGGTCAGGCTCCGGTGCCCGCCACGGGCCGCAGTCTCGACTGGCGGGGCCTGGCACTGCTGGTGCCGGTGACGGTGCTGGCGTTGCTCGTGCAGTCGGTGCCCGTTCTGGGCACGCTGTTCTCGCTGCTGGTCCTGCTGGCCGGTTTCGGCGCACTTGCATCGCTGGCCATGCGCCGGGCGCCCTCCGTCGCATAGCTGCATGCCCAAGCGGGGAAATCCTCCGCCGGCATCGGTTTGCCGATCAGGAAGCCCTGCGCCTGTTCGCAGCCGTGATCCGCAAGCCATTCCAGGGCAGCCTGCGTCTCGACACCTTCGGCGATCACCTGCAATCCGAGGTTGTGCGCCAGACTGATCGCCGCGGTCACGATCGCCACATCATCGGTGTCGACCGGCAGATTGGTCACGAAAGTCCGGTCTATCTTGAGTTCGTCCACCGGCAGCCGCTTGATCAGCGACAGGGATGAATAGCCCGTGCCGAAGTCATCCACTGCGATCCGGATGCCGAGGTCGCGCAGGCACTCGAGTATCAGCGTGGCATGCTTGAAGTCGAGCACGACGGCTTCTTCGGTGATCTCCAGCACCAGGTTCCGCGCCGGGAGATCGTGGTTGCGCAGCAGTTCGAGCACGTAGCAGGGGAGGTTCTTGTCCTGCAGGTCGCGACTCGACAGGTTGACCGAGATCGGCAGGTCCAGCCCCTCTTCGAGCCACAGGCGACATTCGCGGATTGCGGTCGCCAGCGCCCAGTTGGTGATCAGCGAGATGTTGCCGGACTTTTCCGCAATCGGTATGAACTGGTCGGGGGTCAGAAAACCGAAGCCGGGGTGCTGCCAGCGCACCAGTGCCTCGGCACCACAAACCTGCCCGTCCGAGAGCCGGATCTTGGGCTGCAGATACAGCCTGAACTCATCGTGCCGGGCGGCCTTGCGCAGATCGCCGAGCAGGGCCATCTGGCGCAGATTCCGTCCGTCGTTGCCATCCCGGTACACGCAGATCCGGACTTCCGAATTCCGCGCGTCATTGCGGGCAATCGCCGCACGCTGCAACAACTGCTCGGCGTCTGCCGCATGTTGCGGGAAGCTGGCGATGCCTACCCGCGCTTCCACGCTGACATTGATATCGCGGACCGACAGGCCGCCGCCCAGCAGCCGCACCAGGTCTTCGGCGATTACCGTGGCCTGGTCGACGTTGCGCCCGTCGAGCACCGCCACGAACTGGTCACCTTCGATGCGGCCGAGCATGTGCCGCGCATCCAGGCCGGCGCGCAGGCGTTCGGCGGCCTGACAGCGCAGCGCATCGCTGATGTCATGGCCCAGCGACGAGCCGATGTCGCTGAAGTTGTTCAGGTCCACCAGCATCACGGTGACCGGTTGTTCGGTCGGTGCGGCGCGCAGGATGGCGGCCTCAAGCTCATCGAGCGCCGAGAGGCGCGTTGGCAGGCCCGTGAGTCCGTCGAAGCGGGCGTGGAGGGTGATGTGCTCCTCGCGGTCGGCAATGCCCCGTTGCATGGCGTTGAGTGCGCTGGCGAGCTCGGCCACTTCGGCGCCGCCCTGTACGTCGACCGGCTGATGGTAGTGGCCATCGCGGATCCGGCGGGCTGCCTGCACCAGCGCATTGACCGGCCTGGTGATCGTGCGCGACAGCAGCAGACCGCCGAGCACGGCCAGGCACAGCGTGATCGTGCCGAGCAGGAGCGCCGAATAACGCAGCTGCCTGTACGGCGCCATGATCGCATCGAGCGGCTCCGACAGCAGAACCTCGATGCCCGGCCGGCCCGGAAGCAGGGGCTGCAGCAGCGCCACGTGTTCGATATCGCCGGTGTTGATGCGCATGACGCGCGCGGCATCCGCATCAGCGGTGGCGAGATCATTCAGCAGGCTGGTGCCGTCCAGGTCGCCGAGCGAACTGCCGACGATCGATGCGCGGTCCGCACTGCGTGCGACAAGCGTGACGTCGAGACCTGTCAGTGCCGACATCCGTTGGGCAAATGCCTCCTCGACGAGCACACCGCTGGCCAGCCAGGCAATCGGCGTACCGTCGCCAACCGGCAGCGTAACCACCTCGTAGCTGTGGTTCTGAAATGCAAGGTAGGCCGGTACCGGGCCTTCGGTCATGGCCAGGTTGACGAGTTCCGGGAAATGCCGGTTCTGCGCGCTGATCCATTCCGTTGAAGCCAGGACACGGCCATCGGCATCGAGGAGGATGGCGAGATCGATTTCGGCGCGGTAGCGATGGGCCGTCAGCAGGCCATTGACCGTGGTGACATCCCCGGCACGGACGGTGTTGCGGAACTGCTGATCGGCGGCGAGTACCGCGCCGGATGCCCGCAACCGCGTGTGCCGGCCAGCCGACAGCTGGCCGGCAATATTGGCTGCCTTGTGCAGGATCTGGTCGGCGCGGTTCGAAACTTCCCGGTTGGCGGTCAGCAGTACGGCGCTGATGGTGCTGAACAGGGTAAAGACGACGAGCAGAGCGGCCAGTGCCAGAATTTTTGAACGAAGACTCCGCATGGGAGGCTAGTCGGCCGGATGGTGCGGAGCTTGATCCCGGGCGTGCCGTTAATTGGTCCCGGTCCAGTTTTTTGTGACAGGCGTCTCAGTCGCACACGCTGTCCCCAATCGGACCGAAATCCGTTATGGTTGGCATGGATATCAGATTCGTCGCCAAACAACCGATCCCAAACCCTCCGGAGCCACCACGATGACCAAGACCTCGACCATGAAGCCCTTTGCGCCGGGCGACATCTTCCTCGGCTGTACCTATCTCATGAACGTGCCGGGCGATGATCATGCCGGCGAAGGACGCATCCTGCAGTTCGACCGCAACATGGTGCCGAAGGGCACGCTGTACACCGAAGGCACCAGTCACCTGATAGTCAATCTGCGCTTCGCGCCAGACGGCACGCTGTGGGGCTTCGATCCCTTTGAATACGCCGTGGTGCGCGTATCCCCGGATGGCAGGCAGTTGCCGCCGGCTGATTTCGGTATGCGCCCCTGGGGAAACGTGTGCTTTGCACCGGATGGCAGCATCTGGCTGGGCGAGTACCTGAAGGGTGACAAGCCCTACGAAGGCGGCGACATGCGCCGCCTGCCCGGTACCAACTTCGTCGGCTACGGGCATTTTGCGAAATTCGATGCCGGTCTGAAATTGGTTGCCGAGTACGATGCCGAAACCGCACCCTCGATGACCGGCTTTCACGGCGTCACGCACACCGTGATGCATCCGGATGGCAAGTCGATCGCCTACATCACCGATCTGGGCATGAAGGTACATCGCTTCGATGTGGTCAATGGCAAGTGCCTGCCCGATCTCGTGACCTACCCGGGTGGCCCCGAGTACATGCGCAAGTGGACCACCGGTGTGGCCTACCGGAAGGACGGCACGCTGCTGCTCCTGCGCGGCAGCTTCATCGATTTCATCAGCCCGGAAGGCAAGTCGCTGCGCACCATCGAGCTGGATGAATACGGTTACGCGATGATCACGGCCTCGCGCGATGACCGGCATGTGTTCACCACCAACATCTTCACCGGCGTGATGTCCAAGGTGGATCTGGAAGCGGGCAGGATCATCGGCCAGATCGACACGGGGCTGGCCAAGCCCCAGCGCAGCCTGGCGGGCATTGCCGTGTACGAGCCGTAGCGGGGATCAGTTCAGCATTCTCGATCATCGGTTGGCGGTTCAATTCAGGCCGCCACCAGTGTCCACAGCCAGTAGCCGAGCACGCTGATCAGTACCAGCGAGCCGAGTCCATAAACGCCCGAGCGTATTGCCGCCGTGGGCTCGGCCCGTTTGTACCCGGTGATCATGGCACGGGCGAGGTTTTCACGGTCCAGCAGGCTGGAAACGACCACCCCGGCGATGTGCAGGCCGACCACCATCAGCCAGGCATTGGCGAAGAACTCATGCACTTCCTCGAAGGCATCGCCGCCAACTTCGTTGTAGATCGCATAGCCGCTGAGGCCTGTCAGTCCGGCGAGTATCAGTATCGCCCATATCGCCAGACTGCCGGCCGGGTTGTGGCCGACGTAATGTGGCCGCTCACCGCGCAACAGTTGCCGCAGGTAGCTCGCCATCTCGCGCGGGCGATACATGAAGGAGCGGAACTGCGCGTAGCGGGTGCCGGTCAGGCCCCAGACGAGCCGGAACACGATGAGACCGAGCACCGTGTAGCCGAACATCACGTGGATGTTCCGCAGGCGCTCGCCGTCTGCCAGCAGATACGCGCCGGCGAAGCTGATGGCCAGTGTCCAGTGAAATACCCGCACCGGCAGATCCCATATCAATGCCTTGTCCTGCATGGTGCTGCTCCTTCAGGGAACCTTGATGTCGCGTTCGCGGAAACTGCCCCTGTCCGCACCCGGATGGCAGGCGCCACAGTTGGCCGCGCTGCCGATTGCAGGCGACTTCCATTTGGCAGCCGGAACCTCGTCGTGCTCGTTGCGAAACCACTTCGTCCCGGTGATGCGCAGGGTCGAGCTTTCCGCTTTCTGGCTGCTCTTGCTGCGTTTGGCGTTCTGGACCAGAAAGGTCTCGATCGTGTCGGCTGTCTGGGCATCGACGCTTGCGTCCGAGCCGAAGTGCTGGTCCAGCGCAGCCATCATCGATCGCCAGGATTCGGCCGGCAGAAAGCGGGCCGGATAGGCGATATGGCAACTGCCACATTCCTCCTGCCAGACCGGGTTGGTGGGCGCCGGCTTTTTTGCACCGTCGGCATGGCTTGCCAGTGGCAGGGCGATGACGACCAGGCAAAGTGCCGTGGCAGTGCTGAGCCGCTGGCGATGTAGTGCCTTGTTCATGAATGAAATCTCCCTATCAAGGTTTGACTGATCGCAGCCAGGTGATGACATCGCCCTGTTCCCGGGCCGTGCATTCCCGGTCGAAGACATCGCGGCAATTGCGCTTGAACCACTTCTCCACCTTGGCGGAATCGGTAAAGCGCTTCGCGTTGCTGGCCGGCGCCATCGGCTGGATCGTCTTGCCGGTCACGGTGTGGCGGCCGGGCTTGAGCGGGTCCGTGGTATGGCAGGTGCTGCAACTCCAGTCCTTGCCCTGGGTGCGCCAAAGGGCTGCGCCACGTTCGGCCGAAAAACCGCTGAAGCTCCTGTCGCTGCGCGCTGCTGCCGTGATCGCATCGAGCGGGTCAGCAGCCTGCGCGAGGCTGGCAGCGAGCAGCATCGCAGCCAGGGCGCCGATACGTACGGTCTCTTTCATGTCCTTTGTCCCCGTGTTTCTGGTCTGGTTGCAAATGTAGACAGCGAACCTTAAGTGCTGCTTAAGGCCGCCCGCGTGCTACGCTCGCGCCGCTCCCATGCGTATCCAGACCCTCCGTGAACTCCTGC
>JAHDYN010000057.1:0-3353 GCA_023383735.1 Gammaproteobacteria bacterium
AGATGCCGAAGAACAGGCCGACGCCTGCGCTGAAACCGAAAGCCAGGGCGATGGCCACCGGCGAGACCTGCGTGTTCCAGCCGACGAACTTGGCCAGCAGTGCGGCGATGCCGGTGCCGAGCAGGATGCCGGCCGTTCCCCCCAGCATGCACAGCACCATCGCTTCGATGATGAACTGGAGCATGATGTTGCGCCGGCTGGCACCGAGCGCCTTGCGTATGCCGATTTCCCGGGTGCGCTCGGTGACCGTCACCAGCATGATGTTCATGATGCCGATGCCGCCCACCACGAGGCTGATGCTGGCGATCCCGGCCAGCAGGATGGCAAAGATGTTGGCGGCTGCTTCCCGCACGTTGAAGAACTGGCGCGGGTCCGCGATGCTGAAGTCGTTGTCCTTGCCCGGCAGGATCTGGTGCTCGCGCCGCATCACGCGTTCGATCTCGACGATGGCCCGCTCGACCGTGACGCCCGGCGCCATCTGTGCGCTGATCGAATCGAGCTGGTCGGTGCCGTAGACGCGGTAGCGGGCGGTATAGAAGGGGATCCAGATCTGTTCGTCCACATTGCGAAAGCCGCTGGCGCCCTTCTCGGCCAGCACGCCGACGACTTCAAAGGCCAGGCCCTTGATGTACACGGTCTGGCCGACGATCGCCGTGCCGCTGCTGCCGAGCTTTGCCGGCACACTGCTGCCGAGCACCGCAACCGTCCGGCGACTGGCATCGTCGGCATTGCTGAACAGACGGCCGGAGGCCAGTTCATGGCCGAGTACCGTGGCGAAGTTTGCGCTGACGCCAACCACGCGCAGGTTCTCGTTGCGGTTGCCGATCTTGATCTGCTGCTGGCCGCCGATCTCGGGCACGACGGCGCGAACCGAAGGCGCGTCGGAGACGATGGCGTTCGCGTCATCGATGGTGAGGGTTGCGGCGCTTCTGGCCACACCCATATGCATCATGCTGCCGGCCCGCACGCTGAGCACGCTCGCGCCGAGGGCGTCTATCTGCTCGTCGACTGCCGCCCGGGCGCCGGAGCCGATGGCGATCATGGTGATCACCGAGGCCACGCCGATGATGATGCCGAGCATGGTCAGGAAAGCCCGGAACAGGTTGGCTCTCACCGACTGCAGTGCAACCAGGATCATTTCGGCGATCAGCATGGCTTTGCTCCTACTTGCTTCCGCTCATTCCCGGCATGCCGGTGAACTTGCGCATCTGCTGCTGCAACCGTTGCTGGGACTCGACAAGGCCCGAACTCGGCAGCATGTATACCAGCTCGGATTCACGCAGGCCGGCCAGGACTTCGCTGTAATCGAGATCGGTGACGCCGGTTTTCACTTCAACGGCCACCGGTTTTCCGTCCCGTTGCACGAACACCCAGTAGCGGTTGCTGAACCGGTAGGCACTGCCGGCGTCGGCAGTGTCGCCCGGTTCATGCGGGAGGGCGTTTTCACGCAACTGTTCGCGAGCCGCATCTTCGCTGAGGCCAACGAGGCTCGCCGAAGTGGCCAGGTCGCGGTCGGTGCGCAGTGCGTTGGTGGGGACGGCCAGCACGCCCTTGCGTTCCGTGATCAGGATGGCGACATCGGCATTCATGCCCGGCTTGAGGAGGCCGCTTTCGTTGCCGAGCATGATGCGTACGGCGAAGGTGGTCACGGTCTGGTCGGCGCTGGCCTGCGGTTCGACCTTGAGGACCGTGCCCGTGAAGGGCTGGTTGGGGAAGGCGGTCACGGTGACGACGGCCGGCAGACCGGGGCTGATCTTGCCGATATCCGTTTCGTCGACCAGTGTGCGGACCTGCACGCTGCTGAGGTCGGCCATTTTCAGCAGCAGTGTGCCGCCACCGACATCCATGGTCGGCGAGGAGATCACCTGGCCTTCCTCGACCAGTTTCTCGATGATGGTGCCGGTGATCGGTGCGCGCAGGTCCGTATCGTCGAGCTGTATCCTGGCGGTTTCCACCGCGACGTTTGACCGCACGACATCCGCCCGTGCATTGGCAAGTTCCAGCTGGGACTGCTCGTAATCGACCTCATTGATGATTCTCTCCGCCAGCAGTGCCGCCGCGCGCTTGTTCTGGGCCTCCGCGATGGCACGACGGGCCTTGGCTGCCTCGAGCTGCGCCTGTGCCTGTGCCAGTGAATTGCGCGGATTGCGCTTGTCGATCTGCACCAGCAGTGTGCCTTCCTCGACCAGTTGACCGGTTTCGGCCTTGAGTTCGAGAATCTGGCCCGATGCCTTGGACTTCAGCTCCACGGTGAGTGCCGGCTCGATCTGGCCGGCTGCTTCAACCGCCACACGTATGTCGCGTTTGCTGACTGCAACGGTCTCGTAGGTGGCCTGCGCCTGGTCGGCGGGACGTCCGCAGGCAGTGATCAGGACGACGATCAGGGCCAGTGGCCGGAACTTCTGCTTCATGGGGAACCTTCTTGCCGGTTGACGGTATCCGATTCGATGCGCCCGTCGAGCAGGCGGATCGTGCGATGGGCCTGGGCAGCCACGTTGCTGTCGTGCGTGACCATGACGATGGTGTTGCCGGCAGCGTGCAATCCGGCGAACAGGTCGAGGATGTCGTGAGCGGTGATCGAGTCCAGGTTGCCGGTGGGCTCGTCTGCCAGCAGCAGGCTCGGCCGGGTCACCAGCGCACGGGCCACAGCGACCCTTTGCCGCTGGCCGCCGGACAGCTCGGCGGGCCGGTGCCGCATGCGTTCCTGCAGGCCGACTTCCTCGAGCGCGAGCTGTGCGCGTTCGATCCGCTCGCGGCGCGAAACGCCGGCGTAGATCAGCGGCAGTTCGACATTGTGCAGGGCGTCGGCGCGGGCGAGCAGATTGAAGGTCTGGAAGACAAAACCGATCTCGCGATTGCGCAGGGCGGCCAGTTTTGCGTCCGGCAGGTTGGAGACGAGGTTGCCGTTCAGCCAGTACTCGCCGCTGTCCGGCCGGTCCAGGCAACCGATGATGTTCATCAGGGTGGACTTGCCCGACCCCGAGGGGCCCATGATGGCGACGTACTCTCCGCGCCGGATCGAGATGTCCACGCCGCGCAGCGCACGGATCACGGTATCGCCCATCGGGAAACTGCGTTCCAGCTGACGTATCAGGATGACCTCGTCGCTCCCCGGTGCGTTCATGGCTGGCTGCTCCCGAGTTGGCGGCGATTGAGGTATCCGGCCAGCTGCAGCAGACGGCCCGGCAGGTGCCGGCTTTGCCAGGTGCCTGCCGCGGCCTTGTTGGCCTCGGCCAGGGTCGGATAGATGTGGACCGTCGAGAGGATCTTGCGCAGGCCGAGCCCGTGGCGCATGGCCAGCACGAATTCGCTGATGAGATCGCCGGCTTGCGCCGCGACGATGGTCGCGCCTA
>JAHDYN010000057.1:3363-7522 GCA_023383735.1 Gammaproteobacteria bacterium
GAGGATCCGGTCGCTGCCGCGCGGGGTGATCAGCCGGATGAAGCCGTGCGCCTCGCCATCGGCAATCGCGCGGTCGTGTTCGTCGAGGGTGTGGGTGGTGACCTCGATGTCCAGGCCGGCAGCGCGCGCTTCGGCCTCGGTCAGACCCACACGGGCGACTTCCGGGTCGGTGAACACCGCCGCCGGCATCACCGAGCGATCGACACGAAAGCGCCAGAAGCGACCCCACAGCGCATTCATGGCGCAGTACCAGGCCTGGTGTGCCGCGGCGTGGGTGAGCTGCCAGGGGCCGGCTACATCGCCGCAGGCAAGGATGTTGGGCAGGCTGGTCTGCATGTATTCGTTGACCGTTACGGTACCGTTCGGGTTCAGTGCGATGCCCAGCGCCTCGAGGCCCAGCCCGGCCGTGCGTGCCTTGCGGCCGGTGGCCACCAGGGCCAGGTCGAAATCCAGCACGAGGTCGCGCGATTCCTGCCTGCAGTGTAGCCGGCCTCCGCCCGCTTGTGGCTCAAAGCGTAGGGCTTCGCAGTCTGGCAGAACCACGATCCCTTCTTCCACAAACCTGGCGGTGATGGCTGCCGAAACGGCTTCGTCCTCGCGGATCAGCACGCGGGGGAGTCGTTCGACGAGCGTCACCTCGCTGCCCAGGCGCCTGAATGCCTGGGCCATCTCGCAGCCGATCGGACCGCCGCCGAGCACCAGTAGACGCTGCGGCAGCTCGGTGAGGGCCCACAGGCTGTCGGAGGTGACGTGGGGGATAGCGTCGAGTCCGGGAACCGGTGGCAGGGCGGGACTGCCCCCGGTGGCGATGATGATGCTGCGGGTGCGGAGTTCGCGGCCGTTGACGCTGACCGTCCAGGGCGTGGTGATCCGGGCCTCGCCGCTGATGCACTCCACGCCGAGCGCGGTGTAGCGCTCCACCGAGTCGTGCGGCTGGATGCGCTTGATCACCTCGTGGACGCGCTGCATGACGCGCGGGAAGTCCGCGCCCCCCTGTGCGGCAGCCAGGCCGAACTCGCTGGTGCGACGCTGGCAGGCGGCCAGGCGTGCGCTGCGGATCAGGGCCTTGCTCGGCACGCAGCCGGTGTTCAGGCAGTCGCCGCCCATGGCGCCGGACTCGATCAGTATGACTTTCGCGCGCGCTGCGGCGGCCACATAGGCGCTGACCAGCCCGGCGGCGCCCGCACCGATCACCACCACGTTGGCATCAAACCGTTCTGGTCTGCGGAATCCGGCATAGAGCCGCCGCCTGCGCAGGATTGCCACGAAGCGACGTGCGAGCAGCGGAAAAAAGCCCAGCAGTGCAAAAGACGCAAGCAGTGCCGGCGACATGATGCCGCTGACCGTTTCGATCTGTCCCAGTTGCGTGCCCGCGTTCACGTAGACCAGCGTCCCCGGCAGCATGCCGATCTGGCTGACCCAGTAGAAGCTGCGTGCCGGCAGGCGGGTGAGGCCCATCACGGCGTTGATGACGAAGAACGGAAACACCGGCACCAGGCGCAGTGCGAACAGGTACCAGAGCCCTTCAGCGCGGATGCCGGCATTCACGCGCTCCATGCTGGCGGCAAAGCGCCGTTCGACGAGCGGCCGGAACAGGAAGCGGGCGGCCAGCAGGTTGAGCGTCGCACCGATGCTGCTGGCAAAGGACACCAGCAGGAGTCCCTGCAGGGTGCCGAAGATGGCGCCGGCGGCCGTGGTCAGGAGGACGGCCCCGGGAATGCCCAGGGCAGCCGTCAGTACATAGACGAGGAAAAAACTGCTGCCGGCAGCCAGCGGCGCCTCGTTGGCGCGGCTGCGGATGTCATCGAGGACTTGCGGCATGCCGGCGAGCCCCGGGCCGTTTCCGGACCAGAGCCAGATCGCGGCCAGGCTGCCAGCCGCCACCAGAGCGCCGATAATGAGCTTGCGGTTCATTTCCGCCACAATGCCGGAGCAGTCGAGCGCATTACAAGCATCAGGGGAGCAGCAGCATGACCGACTTCCGCCGGTTCTACATCGATGGCCAGTGGGTGGACCCGCAGCAGGCCCGTGACTTCCCCGTCATCAATCCGGCCACCGAAGAATGCATTGCCACGATTTCGCTGGGCGCCGTGGCTGATGTCGATCGGGCCGTGGCGGCAGCCCGACGGGCCTTCGCGAGCTACTCGCTCAGCACGGTCGCCGAGCGCATCGGGCTCATCAGGCGGGTGCTGGAGGTTTACAAGGCCCGTCAGGACGAGATCGGTGCGGCGATCAGCGACGAGATGGGTGCGCCGCTGGCCTTTGCGCGGAAGTCGCAGGCCGGTATCGGCGTCGGACATCTGGCCACGATGCTTGAAGTCCTGCCGCACTTTGCGTTCGCGGAAGAACGCGAGGGCATGCAGCTGCTGCGTGAACCGGTGGGCGTCTGCGGCTTCATCACGCCCTGGAACTGGCCGATCAACCAGATCGCCTGCAAGGTGGTGCCGGCGCTGGCCGCCGGTTGCACGATGGTGCTGAAGCCCAGCGAGATCGCACCGCTGTCCGGCAGCCTGTTCGCCCAGGTCATGCATGAGGCCGGTGTGCCGGCCGGCATATTCAATCTGGTCCATGGCGACGGGCCGGGCGTGGGGCAGGCCATCGCGGAGCATCCGGGCATCGACATGCTGTCCTTTACCGGCTCCACCCGGGCGGGCATCGCGGTTGCGAAGGCCGGGGCCGATACGGTCAAGCGCGTGCATCAGGAACTGGGTGGCAAGTCGCCGCTGCTGATCCTCGACGAGCAGAGCCTGGAAGCCGCCGTGCGCTGGGGGGTGACCGACTGCTTCAGCAACAGCGGCCAGAGCTGCAATGCGCCGAGCCGCATGCTGGTACCTGCAGCGCTGCACGGGCGAGCCATGGTACTGGCGCGGGAGGTGGCCGAGGCGATGATCGTCGGGGACCCGCGCGATCCGGCGACCGTGCTTGGCCCGGTCGTCAGTCAGGTGCAGTTCGACAAGATCCAGCGACTGATCCGCGCCGGCATGGAGGAGGGTGCAATGCTGGTCTGTGGTGGCCCGGGCCGGCCTTCGGGACTCGGCAAGGGCTACTACGTGCGGCCCACGGTGTTTGCCGGCGTCCGCAACGACATGCAGATCGCCCGTGAGGAAATCTTCGGCCCGGTGCTCGGCATCCTGCCCTATGGCGATGAGGCCGAGGCCATCCGCATCGCCAACGACACGCCCTACGGGCTCGCTGCCTATGTCTGGGCGGCCGATCCGGATAGCGCGCGGCGGGTTGCCAGGCAGATCCGCGCCGGGATGGTCCACATCAACGGTGCGGATCTGCCGCTCAATGCTCCCTTCGGCGGCTTCAAGCAGTCCGGCAACGGCCGCGAATGGGGCGAGTTCGGCCTGGCAGACTTCCTCGAGCTGAAGGTGATCGTTGCCTGAGCGCCTGCATCCTAGTCTGAACCGCCGAACCGGTAACGGGCGCGGATGCCGATCACGCGCGGGTCCGGTGCGAAGGCGGCGCGGAACTGCGGCAGTTCGACGGTAACGGTCTTGCCGGGTTCGAAGGGCGCCTGGTCGCCATTGCTCGGATCGCCGCCCGGATCGTCTGTGGGCGGTTCACGGTTGCTGATGTCGATGGCGCTGCCGAGAATGAAGCAGCACGAGAGGCTGGGGCCACCGAGCACCGAGGCCACCGTGTCATCGTCAAAGACGTTGGTCACGTAGCCCGTGACCTCCCAGTTGCGGCCGCGCACGCCGAGGCGCAGGTCGACATTCGTGTCGGACTCCACCCAGTTTTCATTGGTCGCTTCGATATAGCGCTTGGCCACCCACATGAAATCGGTTTCGGCAAAGAAGCTCAGGTCTTCAGCCAGGGGCAGGTTGTAGGCGATCGAACCGGTGAACTTGCCCTCCGGCGCATCTTCGAGCTTCTTCCCATCCAGGCTGACGATGCACACGGTGCTCTGCGGCCCCACTTCCTGCATCCGGCAGTTGCCGGCAGCGGCGATGAAGGTGAAGGAGGTGTTTTCGACATCCGCACCCACATACTCGGCATCCAGCCAGGTGTAGGCGCCGTTGAATTGCCAGTTGCCGCCGAGGAAGGTGGCTTCCGGCGCCCAGGTGGCTTCGAGCTCCAGGCCGTAGACTTCGGCGCCATCGACGTTCTCGAGCTTGTTGACCAGCCGGTCGCCGGCGGAATTGAGCACCGA
>JAHDYN010000057.1:7532-8671 GCA_023383735.1 Gammaproteobacteria bacterium
CGTTATGAAGTCCTGATAGAAGAAGGCAGTGTTCAATATCAGGGTGCGGTCCAGCCACTGGCTCTTGGCGCCGATCTCCCAGACCATCAGCTTCTCGGGTTCATACTCCAGCAGCTCTCGGTTGATGCCGTTGCCGCCGATGCCGAGCGTGGAGAAGCCGCCCGGCTTCTCGGCCCGTGACCAGGACACATAGGTATTCAGGTCGTCGTTGACCTGCCAGCTGAGTGTCAGCTTGGGCGAGAACCAGCTGTCGTCCCTCGAGATGGTGGCGACGCAGAAGGGATTGAACATGTCGAAGGGGTCGCCGCCGCCGGCATCGAAGGTGGCCAGACGCTGTTGCACGCGGGGGTCGGCCAGGCAGGTGTCCGGAATCGCGGAGCGGTAGGTATTGCCCTTGAGCGGGCCGCTGGTAAACAGGTAGTCAGGTGCCCAGATGTCGTAGCCGGTGCCGGCGCGGACCGCATCGGCCGAGCTGATCGTGTAGTTGCCGTTGATGTCGTATTGCTGGCCGTTGTTGGCCGCCTCGAAGTTTGCCTGGCTGTAGAAGGGGCCGTACTGGCCGAACATGTAGCTGTCATCACAGGGCCGGAAGAAGATGCCGCAGGGCACCCAGCTGCCGGGGCCGCCGGAAGCATTGGGATCGAGGAACAGCGGGCCGGTGACATCGACCGTCTCGACGCTGTAGCGGCCCTCGAAAGTGCCCTTGATGCTGCTCGTGAATTCGTATTCGACCATGCCGAACAGCGAACGATGATTGGTGTCCCGGTCAGCCGGGCTCACTGCATCCTGCATGTATCCCTGGATGCCGTTGTAGGGGTTGCCGTCGGTATAGTTGAAGCCGCCGCGCGCCAGCGGGGCCACGGCGCGCTCTGAATACCCGTAGCAGCTGGTTCCGATGAGGTCGGGCCGTGTATCAAACAGCCCCAGTTGTTCGAATGTCTGGCCCGTCACGCTCGACCAGGCGCAGTGACTGCCGGAGGCCTGCAGCGTCATCGAATAGGTGGCATTGTCGACCTCCTCGTCCCAGTACAGGGCGCCGACGGTGAGTTGCGCGGGACCGTCGAAATTGGTCCGGTACATCAGCTCCTGGCTGATCTGGGTGGTGGTCTTGTCGGTATCGACGGTAAAGGCATTCGGGT
>JAHDYN010000058.1 GCA_023383735.1 Gammaproteobacteria bacterium
CGGCTGGCTGGCCGTGCTCATGTTTCGACGGGCGGTTTCGGACGCTCTGGCCGCTTGATCGTCAAGGCATAGAGGCTGACGAGTCCCATCACCACCGCGCCGATGATCATCGGTGCCTTGTGGCCAAGCTGCGTGTAGATCTGTGTTCCCACGAGCGGCCCGAGAATCGCACCGAGTGTCGTGCCGGCACCGAGGAAGCCGGCAGCCGCGCCCTGTTCCCAGGGCTGCAGCAGCAGGCTGGCGCTGCCGTTCACGCCGGGGTTGGCGCAGGCAAAGGACAGGCCGAGCACGGCAAAGCCCACCGCCATGATGACCGGGCTGGGCGCCAGCACGATGATGAGCAGCGCGACGACGAATAGCGGGCCCATCACCCGCAGCAGGATATGCGGCTTGATCTTGAAGAACTGGAATACGCCCACCTGCATCACCACGATCATCGAGGCCATGCTGACCAGCATGATGCTCGCGGTGCGCACCAGCGCCTTCGCATCGTGAATGCCGAACTCGTCCTGCAGGTAGAAGCTGAGGATGAGCTGCAGCCCCATGAAGGTGATGAAGAAGCAGAACCAGATGATGATGAAGGGCCGCAGGCGCGGATCCGAGAGCTTCAGCGAGATGCGTGGCTTGCTGCTGATGTGGCGGTTGGTCTCCGGCAGCATGATGTAGCTGAACACCGCGCCGAACAGGCCGATCATCGCGGCCGTATACATCGGCACGAGTTCACCGAAGAAAGCCAGTGCGGCAGCGAGCACCGGACCGAGCACCGAACCGAGTCCGTTGGCGCCGCCGATGACCGCCATGCCCTGGCCGCGGTGCTGTACGTCGGTGATATCCACCATGTAGGCGGTCGAGGCCGGATAGATGGCGGAGGCGACCAGGCCGTAGCAGGCGCGGGCGCAGGCAAAGAGGATCAGCAGGCTCATGCCGGTCATGATGCCGCTCAGGCCAAGCTGCATGATGAGGGCCACGGTCAGCGTGCCGACAGCGGCGCCCACCACGCCGGTGATGAACACCGGCTTGCGGCCGTGCGTGTCGCTGCGCTTGCCCCAGAAGGGTGCGCCGAAGACCAGCGGCAGGTTGGCGAGCGTCAGTGCGATGCCGAAACTCTGCGGATCCCAGCCGACCCGGCGCACCAGCGGCGCGATGATCACGAAGGTCAGCGATTGTCCGATCGCGAACAGCATCACGCCAAAGCCGAGCAACAACCGGGCCTTCAGCGGGCCCGCGCCTGGTGTATCCGTCATGTATTCGTCCCGGGTGTGTGGTCTGTTTACTGGAGTCGCGCTGCAGGCAGTGCAAAGGCCGTGATCTGGTCGCCCGCTTTCTGATAGACAAAGGCATGGCCACCCGAGGCAACCACCACGAACTGCCGCCCGCCGATCTCGTAACTCATGGGTACGGCAAAGGCACCGGTCGGCAGGGTAGCACTCCAGAGCTCCCTGCCGTTGCGGATGTCGAAGGCGCGCAGCCGGTCATCGCCGGTTGCGCCGATGAAAACCAGTCCCCCGGCGGTCAGCATCGGGCCGCCGAAGGTCGGCGTGCCCCACTTGAGTGGCAGCGGCAGCGAATACGGGGCAGCCATCGGTGGCGGCAGCGTGTGGTCCCAGACGCCGAGCGTACCGCGCCAGAGGATCTCGCCCTGCTGCAGGTCGACAGCCACCAGTTCCGCATAGGGTGGCGCGGTACACGGCATCTGGTTGAGCGGCGAGAGCAGCGCTGACTGCTTTATGGCATAGGGCGTACCGAGCATCTGCGCCGGTGCGCCCATCATGTTTTCCTGCATGCTCTTGTGGACTTCGTTGTCGTCTGTTGCCGGCAGCAGTTGCGCGTAGTGCGCGAGGCGCAGCACGTTGGTGACCAGGACCTTCGAGTCGGGGTCGACGGTAACGCCGCCCCAGTTCACGCCGCCGGCGGTGGAGGGCACGACGATCGTGCCTTCGAGTGAGGGTGGCGTGAAGATCTTTCCGTAGCGCTTGTTGCCATAGGCCTTCACGCAGGCATTGCGTTCCCAGGGCGTCATGCCCCAGAAATCCTCCGCCCGGAATTCATGCGGGACGAGCGGAGGCGGCTTGACCGGAAAGGGCTGGGTGGGGGAGAGGGCTTCGCCCGGCACGCCGCCCTGGGGGACGGGCCGTTCCTCGATCGGGAAAAACGGCTCGCCGGTATCCCGGTTGAAGATGTACAGCATGCCGGTCTTGGTGGCCTGGATCACCGCCGGGAACGGCTTGCCGTCCTTGCTGAGATCGACCAGCGTCGGCTGGGCCGCGTTGTCGTAATCCCAAACATCGTGATGCACGGTCTGGAAGTGCCACGCGACTTCGCCGGTCGTGCCGCGCAGCGCGACGATGGAGCTGGCATAGCGGTTGTCGCCCGGGCGGGTGCCGCCGTAGAAGTCGGGCGACGGGCTCGACGTGGGCATGAACACGAGGTCGCGTTCCGCGTCGGCGCTCATCAGGCCCCAGACGTTGCCGGCACCGGTATCGCGCGCCGCCGCCTCGCTCCAGCCGGCATAAGCCGGATCCGCTGCGCTCCGCGGTATCGGGTCGAAACGCCAGCGCGGTGCACCGCTGCGCGCATCGAAGGCGCGCACCGCGCCGTTTGGCGCATTGGCGCGATGGAAGTCGCGCACCGAGGTGCCGAGCACTACCACATCGTTGATGACCAGTGGCGGGCCGGAAAACTTCACCTCGCCGATGGCTGCCGGCGGGTGAGCGGCGAGGACCCCGGCTTCCAGTGCAACCGTGCCCCCTTCGCCAAAGCCCGGACAGGGTTTGCCACTCGGTGCATCCAGCGCGATCAGGCGCAGGTCATGCGTGGCGACGAAGACGCGCTGGCTGCAGATGGCCGGCGGCGTTTCGCTGCGCTCTGCCCAGTAGGCGACGCCGCGACAGTTGGTGAAGCCGGGGCTCTTTCGCCCTTCCGGGTCGGCAGGGGTGCCATAGCCGCCGACGCGGGTATCCGGTTCATGGACCCAGCGCTCCGTGCCGGTGGCCGGATCGAGGGCGATCACCCGGCCAAAGGGCGTGCAGATCATCAGGTGCCCGCCGGCTGCAGCAGGCAGCAGGATCGGATTGACCTGCACCTTGGCCCACTTGCTCTGCAGTTCCGGGCGGCGGGCGAGTTCGCCCGTGCTGTATTGCCAGGCGACTTCCAGCTGACCGACGTTGGCGGCGTTGATCTGGTTGAGCGGCGAGTATTTCTGGCCGCCGGCATCACCCCCGTAGTACAGCCACTGCTCGGCTTGCCCGGCCACCGGCCAGGTCGTGGCCAGCAGGGTGACCAGGGGAAGAATGCGGCGGACAGAAACCATGCGGTGATTCCGGAGCGAAGGTATCGGGAGCAGCGATGGTAGCCGCCACAGGCTTTTGCGCCTAGTCAGGGCGGCCGGCAGCCTCGCCGTAGTCGCCGCCGGCAATCGGTACCTGATGGCGGGTCGGTTGCGGTGTGCCGATGAGCCGTGCTGGCAGGGGCAGGGCGCTGACCAGCGACATGATGATGGCTGCCAGATACGGTACGGTCTGGACGAGCAGCACCAGGATCCAGATCGACAGGTCCGGGCTGCCCATCAGCTCGATCGAGCTGACGCCCCAGGCGGCCAGCAGCAGGGCGATGGTCATCAGCCACTCCTCGCGGGCCGACGACAGGGCGGTCAGCAGGGCATGCCGCCGGGCCTGTTTGGGCGTGCGGAAGAAGGGCTTGTCGCGGGTGACCATGCCGGACAGTATCGCCACGCCGACGGTATGCGACAGGCCGAGTCCGGCCAGTGCGGCGGCCGCGATCTGGCGTGGGCCTGCGCCGACGCAGCTGCGGTACAGGTCGATGAGTTTTGCGGCCTTGAAGGCGAACAGCGACAGCGGCAGCACGGAGAAGATCAGCAGCGGCGGGTCGATCACGCGGGGCGCGAGGATCATGCCGATCGACCAGGCGATGGCCGCGAAGTTGAACAGCAGGTTGCAGCCGTCAGCCACCCACGGCAGCCAGCCGGCTAGGAAGTGATAACGCTGGCCGGTCGTCAGCGACGGGTTTTTCCAGCTGAACAGCACGCCGGCGTGCCGGCGCAGGATCTGCATGGCCCCGTAGGCCCAGCGGAAACGCTGCTTGCGGAAATCGTCGAAGGTGTCCGGCATCAGTCCGCGACCATAAGAGCGCGGGCTGTAGCTGGCCCGCCAGCCCTGCTCGAACAGGCGCAGACCGAGTTCGGCATCTTCGGTAATGCACCACTCGCTCCAGCCGCCGGCGGATTCGAGCGCGGTGCGGCGGATCAGCGTCATCGTGCCGTGCTGGATGATGGCGTTGCGTTCGTTGCGCGTGACCATGCCGATATGAAAGAAACCGGCGTACTCGGCATAACAGCTGGCCTTGAAGGCCGTCTCGCTGGCGTCGCGATAATCCTGCGGCGCCTGGGCGATGGCCAGTGCGGGGTCGGCGAAAGCCGGCAGCATGTCGCGCAGCCACTCCGGCTTCACCACGTAGTCGCTGTCGATGACGGCAATGATCCGGGCAGCCGGGTCGGTGTGCCGGAGTGCGAAGTTCAGCGCGCCGGCCTTGAAGCCGGCCAGCGGTGAAACATGGAAGAACCGGAAACGTGCGCCGAGCGCCGCGCAGTGCGCCTGCACCGGTTTCCAGACGGCCTCGTCGCGGGTGTTGTTGTCGATCACCAGCACCTCGAAGTCCGGCCAGTCGAGCCTGGCGAGCGCATCGAGCGTTTCGATCACCATCGCCGGTGGTTCGTTGTAGCAGGGCACATGCACCGAAACCATGATGCCCTCGTGCGACTCTCCGGCGTCGTGCGTGGCCGGTCCGGCCAGCTGTCGCCGCGCGGTGGCCCATTGCGCCTCGGCCCATTCATGCGCTTCGGCGAGCAGCACGGCGAGCACACCGATGGTACCGATGAGCAGCAGGATGCCGACCAGCACGGTGGTGACCGTCATGTACTGCTGTGAATACTCGTAGAGAACCCACACCACGGCAGTTGCAGTTGCATAGGCAACCACCGCCAGGAAGCTGCGTCCGGAGTTGGCCAGCCGGCGACCATCGAGCAGGAAGACGGTGAGCATGAGCAGGGCGAGCGCCACCGCCACGGCCGCGAGGGTGCGCCACTCCGGTATGCGCACGATCGGGGCCTTGAAGGCGAACTTGGCCTCGCGATTCACGTCCCAGACGCCCCAGTAGGCACCGACAGAGCCTTCGCTCTGGGCCTTCCAGGGCTGGTCGAAGGCTTCCATGAGGTAGTAGACGTAGCCCTGTTCCCGGGCATTGGCCAGGAAACGGCGCAGGAACATCGCCTCGTTGGCTTCCGAGGCAACAGCCGATTCACGCGTGCGGCCGTTGCTGGGCCAGCCGACCTCGGCGAGGACGATCGTCTTGCCCGGGAAGGCCTTTTCGAGTTGCGCGACCTTCTCATCGATATAAGCGATGGAGTCCTCTGCCGACACGCCTTCCCAGTAGGGCAGCATGTGCACGGCGAGGTAGTCGACGTGTTCGGCAAGCTCGGGATGCCGTAGCCAGACATGCCAGGGTTCGGCGGTGCTGACCGGCTGCTTGACGGCCGTTCGCACCCGGTCCAGGTAGGCGGTGAGCGCGGAGAGCGGAATGTCACCGCGCAGGATGACCTCGTTGCCGACGATCAGGCGGATGACGTTGTCGTGCTGGCGCGCGAGCCGGATCGCGCGCTCGATCTCCGTGGCATTGTGCGCAAAACGCGCATCGATCCATGCGCCCAGCGCCACCTTGATCTGGTGTTTTTGCGCCAGCTTCGGCACTTCACCGAGCGTGCCGTCCGTCGTGTAGGTGCGGATGGACCGTGTGCGGTCCTTGAGCAGCAGCAGGTCGCTTTCGATCTGTTCGACGCCGGGGAACTCGCCGGCCACCGCATCCTGATCGGCGTGATAGGGCGAGAAGGCAAAGCCCTGGATGCGCTGCGGCCACTTCGGTTCCGGCACCGGCTGGTTGGCCATTGCCCACAGGGTGACGGTGACGGCGCCAAAGGCGGCCGCAATCAGCAGGGCTGGCATTCGCATGGGTGTGTTCTTGTCCGCTACCGGAGTCGGGAGCCGCTGGTGTGGTCGGCGCGCATTCTACTCCCGGAGCGGGGGTGAAATCACCGGCAGGGTGCAGGAGATTTTCGGCACGGGCACAATCACGCTTCCTGGCATTCCGAGGGGGCTTCGCATGCATGTGGTGATAACCGGCAGTACCAAGGGGATCGGCCTGGGGCTGGCCCGCGAGTTCCTGAAGCGGGGCCATGAGGTGGTGGTTTCCAGTCGCGGCTCTGCGGCAGTGGAAAAGGCCCTGGCGGGCCTGCGGGCGGAGTTCCCGGGGCGGAAAATCGTCGGCAAGGTCTGCGATGTGGCCAACTACGCGCAGGTGCAGGGGTTGTGGGATGCGGCGGTCGCCGGCCTCGGCAGCGTGGACATCTGGGTGAACAACGCCGGCCGCGACGGCATCAAGGTGCCGTTCTTCATGATGCCGCCGGACGACTACGCCAAAACCATCAATACCAATGTCATCGGGCTCATGAACTGCAACCGGGTGGCGATTCCGGCCATGTACCAGCAGGGCAGCGGCATGATCTGGAACATGGAGGGTTTTGGCAGCAACGGCTCCGTGCGCCCGACCCTCTCGGTATACGGAAGCTCCAAGTACGCGGTCGCCTATTTCACCAAGGCGCTGGCAAAGGAGCTGGGCAAGTCGCCGGTCAGCGTCGGCTATCTGAGTCCCGGCATCGTCGTGACCGACCTGCTCGTGCCACCGCCCGAACAGCGCAACGAGAACTGGGAGCGCTCAAAGAAGATCCTCAACATCCTGGCGGACACGGTCGAGACGGTGACGCCTTTCCTGGTGGCCGGGATGCTCGCCAACCACGGCAGGAATGGCGCGGCAGTCCGCTGGCTGACCAACGGCAAGGTGCGTGCCCGGTTCCTCATGAGCATCTTTCGCCGGCGGGACCTGTTCGGCCCGCTCGGCCTCTGAGGGCAGGGCGGTCCTCAGTCGGGGATGAAGCGCACGCGGATCTCGCTGCGCACCTTCTGCGCCGATCCCGCCGGCGGCTCAACCGGTGCGAAACGCCAGCGGCGCGCGGCGGCGAGTGCGGCTTCGTCAAAAAGGTCGGCCGGTTCGGCTGCCGTGACCTGCAGCTCGGTGGTGCGACCCACCGCATCGATGCCGAAGGACACATCCACCCAGCCGGCCAGGCGCCTGCCCTCGCTGTTGCGCGGGTAGTCGGGCTCGACATAGCGCCGCACTTTCAGGCTGGAGAACGGCACCATATATATGTTGCTGTCGGCAGCCGGCGTTGCCGGCAGGGCGATCGCGGGTGCGACCTGTGCCGGCAGGGCGGGCGCCACCGCCCGGGGGGCAAGCAGCGGTACCAGGGACGCAGCCGGTTTGGGCGGTCCGACGCTGGCCGGCAGTGAACTTGAAGCCGGTGCGGCGTCAGTGGGGCCTGCCTGCGTGCGGGCCGCAGCCGGTGCAGAAGGAGCCGGTGCAGAAGCGGTCGGAGCAGACGCTGTGTTCTGCAGCTGGTCAGCCGGGCCTGGCTCGGCTTGCGCGGTCGCTGCCGTGGTCGTGGCAGGTGCCGGCATGGGCTGCGTATTTGCTGGCGGCAGCTGCGGCGAAGCTGCGGCAGTGTCGGTGACAGGCGCGTCTTCGGCGCGCAGGATGCGCCCGGCCTCTGCCTTGCCTGTCGCGACGGGTGGTGTCCCGGTGCCGGCCGGAGCCTCGGGTGTGCGCAGCAGCCACCAGCCGAGCGCGACGACGAGCACAGCGATGCCGGTGATGCCGACGGCGATGAGCGGCAGGCCCGGCCCGCGGGTTTCCTGGCTGCCAGCCATCGCCAGCTGCGGTACCGATGCGGTCGCATCGGATTCGGACTGGCCGGGGTATTGACTGCGCAGTTCGTTGAGAAAGGTTTCGATATCCGCCTGGCGTCCGGCACGCCGGAAAGCGAGTGCGTGGTCCAGCGCGCGCCACTGCCCGGGCGGCAGATGGGGTATCCGTGCCGGCCGCCGGCCGGCCGCTTCGGCTTCAAGTGCCGTGCCGGTGCCGAAGGCTGACTCCCCCGCGAGCAGCTGGTAGCCGGTGCAGGCAGCGGAAAAGAGGTCGTCGGCAGCGGTTGGCGGTGCGCCCTCCAGTACCTCGCAGCTGGCGTACTGCGGTGTCGCCGCATCACCGTGGCCGATCAGCCGGACATGGCCCTCGGCGGTGACGAAGACCTGCTCCGGCCGCACATCGCCATGGATGCAGCCATTGCGGTGTGCATGATCCAGGCTGCGGCAGATGCCTTCGAGGATCTGCAGCGCCTGCAGCCGCAGCATGGGACGGTGATTGCGGCTGTCGATGATGTGGGCCAGCGAGGCGCATTCAGGTGTTTCGGCGCTGGCCGCGTGCGCCGTCGCTGATGCCGCTGACTGCGGGACATCGGGAGCGGGATCAGTTGCCCGTTGCCGGGCAGAGGCATTGCCTGGGGACATGGATGCTGCCGCCTCACGGGCCGGATGTGCTGAATCTAGCAACCACTGGGCGAACCGGCTTCGCAACGCGTCACGTTTCGCGGTCCGCGCCGCTATGGCCGGGATCCGTATTAGGTTT
>JAHDYN010000059.1 GCA_023383735.1 Gammaproteobacteria bacterium
CGGCCGGCCAGGCCAGGGCGGCCTGCAGCCGCTCGCGGTCCTGCACCGACAGCGCCTGCAGGACCTTGTGGGTCAGGTTTTCCGGCAGATCGGCAACGAAGTCGGCGAGATCGTCGATGTCGAGACCTTCGGTGGCGGCCACGACTTCATGGCTGGCCATCGCCTCGACCAGGCTGGCACGGACTTCTTCGTTCAGCTCGACGAGGACTTCGCCCTCGCTGTCGGCCGGAACGGCAGCCCAGATCGCCTGCCGTTCCTCGGCCGGCAACGACTCGATGACCCTGGCAATCTCGGCCGGATACAGCTCGGTGACCAGCGCGCTGACCAGTCGTTCGTCACTGCGATCAATGGCATCGCGGAGCTGGTCGATGTCGACTGGAGTCGGTTCCATGGGAGGCTATGCCGCTGTTGTCTTGCGATCCGGACTCAGGTGCCGCCGAACTGGGGCACGGTGATCCGGCCTTCCGTCTCGGGCAGTTCATTGTGCCGGGTCATGACCTGTTTGTGGCGTTTCGACAGTTCGGCTGCGAGCTTTTCCGCCATGTACACCGAGCGGTGCTGGCCACCGGTGCAGCCGATGGCGATCGTCAGGTAGTTGCGGTTGCAGTCGATGTACTGCGGAATGCGCCGCTCCAGAAAGCCGAGTACGTCCTCGTACATCTGCTGCACGCTGTCGCTGGCCTGCAGGAACTCGGCGACTTTCTGGTCCTTGCCGGTCAGGGTGCGCAGTGCGATGTCCCAGTAGGGATTGGGCAGACAGCGTACATCGAAGACGAAATCGGCATCCGCGGGGATGCCGTTCTTGAAGCCGAAGGACTCGATGAGTATCGACAACCCGGGAAGGTCGTGCCGCCCGATGCGTTGCCTGACGATGTCCCGCAGCTGATGGACGCTGGTGCGTGTGGTGTCGATGATCAGGTCAGCGGCACCGATGATCGGATCCATCAACTGCCGTTCGCGGTCGATGGCCTCCCGCAGGCTGAGGCCCGCTGCGCTGAGCGGATGTTTGCGCCGCGTTTCGCCGAATCGCTTGAGCAGGACATCGTCGTCGGCATGCAGAAAGACGACTTCGCAGCGGATGCCCCGCGCACGCAGATCCGCGGTCAAGGCAGGCAGGTGGGCCAGGTCCATGGCGCGGTTGCGGGCATCGATGCCGATCGCAAGCCGGCTGTACATCGGATCCTGGGTGGCCAGGATCTGCTCGAGCATCGACGCCAGCAGGGCTGCCGGGACGTTGTCGATGCAGTAAAAGCCGAGGTCTTCGAAATAATGGAGCGCGACCGTCTTGCCGGAGCCGGACAGGCCGCTGACGATGATCAGGCGCACCGGTGTTCAGCTGCCCTGGTCACGCGCCTGCAGGTACTTCACGGTACTTCACGCCTGATCGTTTCAGTTGTGTGATGGTCGGTGAGTTTGCCCTTGTGTCTGCGAACCTGCCGGTCGAGCTTGTCGAGCATCATGTCGATGGACTTGTACATGTCTTCTTCGGTGGCATCGGCGAACAGCGTGGCCCCCTTGAGATTGACAGTGGCCTCGGCACGGTGCCTCAGCTTCTCGACGGTGAGGATGCAGTGGATATCCAGGAGGTGTTCGAAATGACGTTCGAGGCGGGCCAGCTTGGTGGTGACATAGTTGCGCAGGGCGGGGGTGATCTCGACATGGTGGCCGGTCAGGTTGATCTGCATGGTTGCTGCCTCCGTTTGTTGCTGTTCGTCGGGCTTCTAACCCTGATTGCCGGCGGTCAGTCGCCGCCGGCGCTTGCGTTCGCTTGATGGCTCAATCTGCATCGCCTCGCGGTATTTTGCCACTGTTCGGCGCGCCACTTTGATGTTCTCGTCCGCCAGCAGTGCTGCCAGCTGACTGTCGGAGAGGGGGCTGGCCGGATCCTCCTGGCTGATCAGACGACGGATCCGCGCGCGAATTGCCGTGGACGACTGCTCGCTGCCGTCGTCTCCCGTGACCTGGCTGGAAAAAAAGTGCCGGAATTCAAAGACCCCGCGGGGGGTATACATGTACTTGTTGGCGGTTACCCGCGAAATCGTCGACTCGTGCATGCCGACCAGCTCGGCGACATCCTTGAGGACCATCGGGCGCATTGCCTCGTCGCCGCGATCGAGGAACTCCGACTGGCGCTCGACGATGCAGGTGGCGACTTTCAGCAGCGTGTCGTCGCGGATCTCCAGGCTGCGCACCAGCCAGCGCGCCTCCTGCAGCTGGTTGCGGAGAACCGTATGCGCACTGTCGCCGCGCACCAGCCTGGCGTATTCCTGGTTGACCTTGAGGCGCGGCGTCACCGAGCGGTTGAGGTCGACCAGCCAGCGGCCCTGGCGTTTGCGTACATAAACATCAGGCACGATGTAGTCGGCGGGGGCCGGGTGTATGGCGAGGCCCGGCTTCGGGTTGCAATGGCGTATCAGCGCCAGGGCGGCATCCAGCTCCTCGGCGGATACGCTGAACCGGCGGCGCAGCATCGCGTATTGCTGCTCGGCAACCAGGTCCAGGCCGTCAGCCGCGATGGCCAGCGCGAGTTCGCGGCCCGGCACGTCGGTTGCGAGCTGCTGCAGCTGGAGGCACAGGCATTCGCCCAGGTCCCTGGCACCGACGCCGGCCGGATCCAGCGCCTGGATCTTCCGCAGGGTCTGTTCAACCTCGGCCAGCGTGTAGTCCTCGGCCGGATCGAGCATGTCGAGAATGGCGCGGAGCGGTTCGCCCAGATAGCCGGCATCGTCGATGGCATCGATGAGGGCTTCACCGATGCTGAACTCGCGGGCGCTGAAGTGCTCGGTTTCCAGCTGCCACATCAGGTGGGCGTGCAGTGTTTCGCTGCTCCGGTCGCTTGGTTCCGGACGGCCGTCCTCGTCGTCGAAGCCGGTGCCCCCGCCGGAGGTTTCATTCCAGAGCAGCGAATCCATGTCCTCGGCGCCGGGCTCCGGCGCAGCCTCGGCCGGTTCATCCCGTGCGTCCCAGGGTTCGTTGTCCGCGTCACCGCTGTCGTCGCCGCTGTTGACCGCGGTGTCCGGCATCGGGTCCGGCATATCCGCCGTGTCGGCTTCCGGCTCTTCTGCCTCGAGCATCATGTTGTCGGCCAGCAACTGCTCCAGCTGGGTATTGAGCTCCGTGACCGGCATGAGCAGCAGGCGTATGGCCTGCTGCAGCTGCGGCGTCATGGTCAGCTGCTGGCTGATTCTAAGTTGCAGTGCCGGCTTCATCGTCATCCCTGAGCCCGACCGCTGGCTGCGGCCGCGTCTATAGTCTAAAGCCCTCACCCAGATAGACCTGCCGAACCTGCTGGTTGGCCAGGAGTTCTGCCGGTGAGCCTTCGGCGATCATCGCGCCTTCGTTGAGAATATAGGCTCTGCTGCATATTCCCAGTGTTTCGCGCACATTATGGTCGGTGATCAGGATGCCGATGCCGCGCGAGGCAAGGTGTCGGACGATTTGCTGGATATCGAGCACTGAAATCGGGTCCACGCCGGCGAACGGTTCATCCAGCAATACGAAGCGTGGTTCGGCGGCCAATGCCCGGGCGATTTCGACGCGCCGGCGTTCACCGCCGGACAGGCTCATGCCCATCCCGGTGCGCACGTGCGAGATGTGCAGCTCGTCCAGCAGCTCCTCGAGTCGCTGCTCCTGTCCGGCGCGGTCGAGTTCGGGTCTTGTCTGCAGGATCGCCAGTATGTTGTCCTCCGCGCTCAGCTTGCGGAATATCGAGGCTTCCTGCGGCAGATACCCGAGACCGAGACGGGCGCGGTGGTGCATCGGCAGGTCGGTGAGGTCGCGGTCATCGAGCACAATCCGTCCCTGGTCGCAGCGGATCAGCCCGACCAGCATGTAGAAGGCGGTGGTCTTGCCGGCACCGTTGGGCCCCAGCAGCCCCACGATCTCGCCGCTTTCCAGCCCGAAGGAAATACCCTTGACGACTTCCCGGCTCTTGAATCGCTTGTGCAGCCCTTCGGCGCGCAGAATGCTCACGCTGCTCTAGTCCGTCTTCTGTGCTGGCGGGTTGGGGGCGGGCGCCGTGCCCTGGTCCTGCGGATCCGGGGCCGGCTTGTCGCGCGGTGTGAACTTCATGCGCACCTGTCCGGAGCCGTTGTTGCTGGCAGTCACGACTTCCCGCCCGAGGTCGTAGGCGATGTTCGAACCGGTGATTTCGTTGCTGCCGTCGCTGAGCAGCGCGTTGCTGGTCATCTGGATGGTGCGTGCCGCGAGATCGTACTCAAGCAGGTCGCCGCGGCCCTCGGTTGCGCCGCCGCCCGGGCGGGGCTGCATGAAACGCGCCGGCTTGCCGCTCAGGGTGGTCCGGAGCAGCGTGTTGTTGCTGAAAGTCATCTCCGCCCTGTCGCACCAGGCCTTCAGGCCGGCATTCTCGATCTGCACGTTGCCGGTGAATACCCACGTACTGTTTTCGAAGTCTGCGGGATCGGCAGTCGCCTCGTCCGCACTGATCGTCAGACGGCCCTGGGTGATGTGCAGGTTCCTGAACACCAGGCGGTTGTTGCGCCGGTCGAGTTCGGACCAGGCGGCGTCCAGCTCGATGGGCAGTGCGCGGTCGGCCTGAGCGGACTCGGGGAGTTGCAGGCTGTCGGCAGCAAAGCCTGCGGCGGAGACGCAGCCCAGGCAGAGCAGCGCGAGCAGACTACGGCAGGAAGTTGCCACGGACCTCGGAATCGAGTTGCAGGCGGTCCTGTTTGAGGTCGACACGCATCCCCCTGGCGTGAAGCGTATCCCGCGAACGCTCTATGGCCACACGCCGGTTGGTGGTGGCGATATAGGTATCGGGATCGAGCTCGAGGTAGTCCGTCCGGATCGTCAGTGGCGCCTGGCGGTTACTTGCCACCGCAGTCGCCGTGGACGTGACCACCACGTCCCCCGAAAGCCGGATGATATTACTATCCCGCGGGATCTGCCCGCGGGTCGCCTGCATGTCCCATGGAATTCGGGCAGCCGGCGCATAGCTCACCGACACGTCCTGCATCGAGATCACGCCGTCATCGAGATTCTGCCTGGCGGTACGGGTGGTGACGCTGTAGAGAAACCGGCCGTCCGGGCCGGTTCCTGTCAGCCGGGCATCCCTGACGTAGTAACCCTGTTCGCTGCGGATGCTCGTCACCGGCGGCGGTTGCCGGTCCGGCGAGAGCATGAAGATCACGCTGCTGGCGACCGCCGCGAGCAGCAGGATGATCAGCCAGCTGCCACGCCCCGGGCGCACCTCTCAGCCCGCCTGCCGTGCCGCGAGCAGCAACTCGCAGACTTCACGCACCGCGCCCCGCCCGCCGCACTGGCGGGTGGTCCACATCGCGCGGGCCAGCACCTCCGGGTGCGCATCAGCGACGGTGATGCCGAGTCCGCACATCTGCATGATGTCCAGATCCGTGGTGTCGTCGCCGACGCAGGCGACCTGTGCCGCCGTGATGCCGAGTTTGCCGAGCAGCGCATCGAGCACGGCTTTCTTGTCATTGCGGCCGAGAAACACGTGCGGTACGCGGAGCTCGGCAAGGCGTGCTGCTGCGGCGCCAGAGGAGCGGCCGGAAATGACCGCGACCCTGATGCCCGCCGCCTGCAGTTGCTGGATGCCGTAGCCGTCGCGCACATGAAAGCTCTTGATCTCCCGGCCTTCGGCGTCGTACCAGAGGCGTCCGTCGGTCAGCACGCCGTCGACATCCAGCACGAGTAGCCGGATCCGGGCGGCGATGGCCAGCAGTTCCTGGTGCTGCATCGTGCCGGCCACCTGCCTACATCACCCCTGCGCGCAGCAGGTCGTGGATGTTGAGCGCGCCAACCACCTGCTGCGCGGGATTCACGACCAGCAGGGCATTGATCTTGAATTGCTCCAGCAGGTGCACGGCTTCGGCAGCCAGCGCACCGGGTGCGATGGTGCGACAGCCGCTGTTCATGACGTCCTTCATCTGCGTCTTGTGCACATCCACGCTGCGATCCAGCACCCGGCGGAGGTCGCCGTCGGTGAAGATTCCGGCGAGCCGGCCGTCGCTGTCGACGATCGCCGTCATCCCGAGGCCCTTGCGGCTCATTTCGATCAATCCCTGCGCCAGGAGCGCATCGGGGCTGACCCTGGGTATGCCGTCGCCGGTATGCATGACGTCATCCACGCGCAGCAGCAGGCGGCGGCCGAGCGCACCGCCCGGGTGCGCGAGGGCGAAGTCCTCACGCGTGAAGCCGCGGCTCTCCAGCAGTGCGACGGCCAGCGCATCGCCCATGGCGAGCGCGGCAGTGGTGCTGGCCGTGGGTGCCAGGTTGAGCGGGCAGGCTTCTTCGTTGACGCCCACATCGAGTGCCACGGTTGCTGCGGTGGCGAGCGTGGAGCGCCGGTTGCCGGACAGCGTGATCAGCGGGATATCCAGCCGCTTGAGCAGCGGCAGGATCGTGACGATTTCCGCGGTCTCGCCGGAGTTGGAGATGGCGATGACCAGATCAATCCTCGTGATCATGCCAAGGTCACCGTGGCTGGCTTCGCCCGGATGGACAAAAAAGGCCGGGGTGCCGGTGCTGGCCAGCGTGGCGGCGATCTTGCCGGCGACATGACCGGACTTGCCCATGCCGGTGACGATGACCCGGCCGCGGCAGTCGAGGCAAAGCTGGCAGGCGTGGTCAAAGGCGGCATCGAGCCGGGGAACCAGGCCGGTGATCGCCTTGGCCTCGATTTCTAGCACCCGCCGGGCCCGTGATCTGAAGTCGTGCTGGCCGCTGCTCATGGTTGCTGCCGGGATCCTGCTGTCTAAATCGCCCCGGCTGCATTGTATGTCATCACGACAAACAGGCGTCGCCGTCTATACTCGCGCGCCACAGTCGCCGCTTTACGGTAGTCCGGATGAACCCTGAAGAGATTGAAACCCTGATTCGCAGCCACCTCGGCGAGTCGACCGTCAGCGTCCGGTCGGAAGACCGGGTGCACTTCGATGCGCTGGTGGTGAGCCCGGCCTTTGCCGGCAAGCACACCCTGCAGCGCCATCGCCTCATTTATGCGGCGCTCGGCGGTCACATCGGCGGCGACATCCATGCCCTGTCGATCGAGGCCTATACCCCTGAAGAATGGAGTGCCCGGCAGTCCTGAGGGCTGCGGCAAAACCAGACAGTCGTGGAAAAACTTGCAATTACCGGCAACGGACCGCTCAGGGGTGAAGTACGCATCTCGGGGGCCAAGAACGCGGCGCTGCCGATACTCGCCGCCTGCCTGCTGGCGGATGACCAGGTGACGGTGGGCAATATCCCGCACCTGCATGATGTCACCACCATGATCAGCCTGCTCGGGCAGATGGGGGTGACCGTCACCGTGCATGAGGACATGCAGCTCGAGGTGGATGCGCGGACGATCCGCGAATATGCCGCACCCTATGACCTGGTGAAGACCATGCGCGCCTCGATTCTGGTGCTCGGGCCCCTGCTGGGTCGCCACGGACAGGCCGATGTCTCGCTGCCCGGCGGCTGCGCGATCGGCGCGAGGCCGGTCGACCTGCATGTGGCCGGCCTGCGGGCGATGGGTGCGGAGGTCGAGATCGTCGACGGCTACATCCGGGCGCGCTCCGGGCGTCTGCGCGGCACCCACCTGCTGATGGACAAGGTGACCGTTACCGGTACCGAGAACCTCATGATGGCCGCATGCCTCGCCGAGGGCGAAACCGTGATCGAGAATGCCGCACGCGAGCCGGAGGTGAGCGACCTTGCCGCATTCCTCTGTGCGATGGGTGCGCAGATCGAGGGTGCCGGCACCAACCGCATCGTCATCAACGGCGTCCGGCGCCTGCACGGCGCCAGCTACCAGGTGCAGCCGGACCGGATCGAGACCGGTACCTTTCTGGTCGCGGCGGCCATCACCGGCGGCCACGTCCGGGTGCGGCGCACCTGCCCGCTGTATCTCGAGGCCGTGCTCAGCAAGCTGCGCAGCGCGGGCGCGGTCATTGCCACCGGTCCGGACTGGATCGACCTCGACATGCAGGGTCGGCGGCCGCTGGCGGTGGATATAAGTACTGACCCTTATCCGGCCTTTCCGACCGACATGCAGGCGCAGCTCATGGCGCTCAACTGCATCGCCGATGGCGTCGGCACGATCATCGAGAATGTGTTCGAAAACCGCTTCATGCACGCACTGGAGCTGCAGCGCATGGGTGCCAACATCAAGATCGAAGGCCATACCGCCATCGTCCAGGGCGTCCGCGCCCTGCATGCGGCGCCGGTGATGGCCACGGACCTGCGCGCCTCGGCCAGCCTGGTGGTGGCGGGGCTGGCCGCGGAGGGGGAGACGGTAGTCGATCGCATCTATCACATCGATCGCGGCTACGAGTGCATCGAGGAGAAACTCCGCCAGATCGGCGCGCGGATCCGGCGGATCGCGTGATTCCCGGCCGATGTCCGGTAGGCAGTCCCGCGCAGCCGTGTGTATAATTCGCCGGCTTTTGCAGGCCTGCCGCCATTGCCGTGCGCTCGTCCGGATCGACCGGGCAAGTTGTTGCCGGGCTGCTGGCAACCATGAATATCAAGAGGAATAGCTCGTGAGCGAAGAGGCGTCCG
>JAHDYN010000060.1:0-1370 GCA_023383735.1 Gammaproteobacteria bacterium
GTATTAGGTTTAAATGCAGGCTGATTTCACCGGGGAGTGGCGCGATGGATTCCGTTCTGGTCAATGGTCTTTTCGTCAACCGTCGTTCCGCCATCGCCGCACTTGCCGCCACGGGTGTCGGCCTCGTGACGGTTGGCCAGCCCGCGCACGCCGCCACCGGCAAGCCGCTCGACTTCAACAATCCTTATGACAACCTCTATGCCTTCGGCAAGATCTGGGGCGGTTACGACGAACCGGTCCTCAGCGGCTTTCACGGCTTGATGTATGCGCGCATCGGTGCGACGCGCGCCATGCCGCTGTTCGGTTACACCGATGGCAACTGCTGGATCCGCGGCAAGGAGACCGGCTACTTCACCGATCTCGCCACGGGCGACATCCTCGATACCTGGAAGAATCCCTTCACCGGCGAAACCGTGAAGGTCTTCAACTTCTACAACCCGAACATGGGCGGCAAGCTCACTGCCGAGATGCCGCGCTTCGCCATGGGTGCCGCGAAAGACGATGCAACGCTGATGAACGACGGCACGCAGCGCAACACGGCCGGCAAGGTGCCCTTCATCCTGCCCTTCGAGACCTATGGCGACGACCTGCTGCTCGCCTGGGACTACGCGCACGAGTACACGAACCCGGTCAACGCCGAAGGCTGGCCGAAAGCCAGCACCGGCCCGCGCATCAGCCCGTCGGAGCATTTCACTTTCAGCATGTCGCTGAGCCAGATGCAGGATCGCAGCGTGCCCTCGAGTCGCTTCATCGCGGGTTTCTCGCGGGTCTCGCAGTGGTGGCCGTGGATGCGGATGGGCGGCAACGAGTTTGCCGAATCCGGCGTGCTGTTCGGCCGGATGTTCAGTCACAAGGGGCTCAAGGGCCCGGGTGATATTCCACCGAAGGTGCTGGCCTACATCGAAAAGAATGCGCCGGAATACCTGCAGCCGCCCGATCACTGGCCGCAGGTCACACCGCGTGGCACCTGGGAGGCCTATGCCGCCGAGGTGCCGCCCGAAAACCCGGATTACAAACCGGCGCGCTGAAGCCGCTCCTGCGCCTAGAATCGATGCAGCAGCGTCAGCCCGGCGTTCCTGCCGCGTCGGGGCACCACGTGGAATGCGGTCGTCACGCCGGGAAAGTTGTTGAAGTTCGGAAACTGCGTGGCCAGTGCCGGCGTGTCATCGTCGGTCAGGTTGTCGATATAAAAAATCGCCGTCCACCGGTCTGATTCGATGCCGATGCGGGTGTTCACCAGGTTTAGCGCACCGACGTAGACCACGTTGTCGGCTTCCATCCAGGTCTTAGAGTTGTACACGTAGTCGCCGCGCAGGAACCAGCTGGCACCGCGGTCGCCGAAGGCCTGCGTCCAGGTGGCCGACGTCGTG
>JAHDYN010000060.1:1380-8502 GCA_023383735.1 Gammaproteobacteria bacterium
CGGCGCCTCCTTGCCGGACGCATCGACGATGATCTCGCTGGTCTGGTCGATCACCGACTTGTAGTCCTTCAGCTCGGTCGAGGCGAGGCCGTAGTTGACGGTCAGGCGCAGATTGTCAGTTGCGGCCAGCGCCAGTTCCACCTCGCTGCCGATCACCGCAGACTTGCCGACATTGCGGATCACGTTGTTGGGCACCTGCGAGGTGCTGCCCGTGTCGGCGCAGGCCCACTGGATGTTGCGTACCTCGTTGATCGCCTGGTTCGTCCAGTCGATATAGAAGACCGATACGTTGGCAGTCAGGCGGCGGTCAAGCCATTGCGTCTTTGCGCCGAGTTCATAGGTCCAGGAGTTCTCTTCCTTGATGATGGCATCGCCATTGGCAATGGCCTCGGTGGTGCTGCCCGGGCCGGTGGGCGTGACTGCGGCATCGAAATAGCCATAGAAATAGCCGCCGGGCTTGTTGCCTTTGGCGACCAGTCCATAGAGGTTGAGGTCTTCGGTCGGTTTCCAGGTCAGCGTCGCGCGCGGCGTAAAGCTGTAGTAATTGGTCGATGCGCTGACGCCATTCGCCGCGTACTGCACCGGTGAGTCCTTCGCGTAGCGGCCCTCGACCGCCAGCGTGACGTCATCCGCCATGTCGTATTCCACGCCGCCGAAGACCGCCCTGTTTTCCTTGTCGGCGTTCAGCGTCCAGGAGCGCTGGCCGTTGATTTCCGGCAGGCCGTATTCGAGCCGGTTGCAGAAACCGGTGAACTCACGCTGATAGGAGGTGTTGTCGGCGCGAAAATAATAGGCGCCGGCGGTCGCGCGCACCGGCCGGTCCTGCGGCGAAGTGACCCGGGCCTCATACGAGTGGTCGCTCCAGCGCTGCAATTCCCCGGTTTCGAATACGCCGGCGAACAGCGGTCCCCAGTAGGGCGAGCGGTCGAGATCCTTGTAGCTTTCCAGGCTCTGGTGATTCAGCGTGGCACGTAGCGCGATTTCCCAGTCGTCGAGCGCGTAGAGGCCTTCCGCCAGGTAGCGGCGGGTTTCGCTGCGGGTGCCGACGAAAGGTGCGGGTCGCGCGACGCTCGGCACAAACTCGCCGCCTTCGGTAGTGCCGAAAGATCCCGAAGTGGCGCCTTCGCGCAGATCGGCGATGTTCATGACGGCACGCAGTCCGTGGGCGGTGATTTCGCAGGCCGGTCCACCGGGGGTGTAGCAGGCCAGCTCAGGCTGAAACAGGGAGGCAAAGTGCTCATCGTCGGTTTCGGTGTACTCGGCCTTCACGTTGAACTGCAGCGCCTCGCTGACGTTCCAGGTGAGCTTGCCGGTGACATTCCAGGTGCTCTCGCCACCGAGCGGCGTGTAGTCATCCATTTCCATGGAGGGCGGCTGGCCCTCCGGCCAGCCGAACTGGTATCGCGGGCTCATCACCAGGCAGCCGTCCGAAAAGCTCTCGCCGGGTCCGCAGCGATTCGACGGGTTCATGGAGTTCTCCCACTGGCCGTCCACCGATTCCCAGCTGGCCGAGGTGAAGAACAGCAGCTTGTCTTCGATCAGCGGACCGCTGAGCCAGGCGGAGGTCTTGTAATCGCTGTCTTCGCCACCCTTCAGGTAAACCTGGCCCTCGATCTCGTTGGTGGGGGCCCGGGTGACGTAGTTGACGGCGCCGGAGAAGGCGGCGCGGCCGAACTGTGCCGCCTGCGGTCCGCGCAGGACCTCGATGCGCTCGACGTTGTCAGCCGTCAGGCTGCTGGAGGTGCCGCTGATATAGACGCCATCCACGAAGAAGGCCACGTTGCCTTCGGAGCCGAAGTTGTTCAGCGGCGAGAACTGGCCACGGATGCTCGGCGCGTCGAGACGTCGCCCGACCACGTTGCGGCTGAAGCTGAAATTGGGGGTGAAGGTGGCGACGTCATAGACGGACTGGATGTTGCGGTCCTTCAGCGCATCGGCATCGAATGCGGTGATCGACAGCGGAACTTCCTGCAGGCGTTCCTCGCGCTTGCGCGCCGTGACGATGATTTCGCTGACGTCCTCATCGGCACGAGCCGGCAATGGCATGGCAATCGCCAGCCAGATCACAACGAGCCCCGCCGCACCGCCGGCACGGCACAGACAATTCTTGTTCATGTCAGCCCCCTGAGGGGGTAGTTTCAGCCACGCTTGACGGCAAGTACACCGGCATTTTCGCGGCCGTCCATCCGGCCGAATCCGCCGAAGTCGGGTCGCGGAATGAACGCAGCCTCGAGCACTTCAAGGCCGGCGTCGGCACAGCTCCGCGCCAGCAGGTCGGGATCGAGCACATTCATGAACGGCGGCTTGTCGATCGGCTTCGGCGGTGGTTCGGCAGCCAGGTAGTTGTGCAGCCCGACCATCAGGCCCGGCCAGCGCATGCCGGCCGCCTTGCCGGCCTCAAACTCGGCGATCTTCTTGCGCCAGATGCCGTAGGGCGTGTCGGCGATGAGATACAGGCGGCCACCCGGCGCCAGCCATTGCGCCATCTTGCCGACCGAGGTGTCGATATCGTCGCCGGCGAGGAAGTGCAGGACCCGCGAACAGAGGATGGCACCGAAGCTGCCGGCCGGAAATTCCGCCTCCGGCAGGGTCGCAACCGCCAGTTCCAGATTGCCGAGCAGGTGCGCCGGCACCTTGCTTTTCAGGATCTCGAGGTGCTGTGGCTCCATGTCGGAGGCAACGACCCGGGCACCGGCCTCGAGTGCCGGAATGCTGGCCACCCCATAGGCGCAGCCGAGTTCCAGTACCGGCCGGTCGGTCCGGCCCGCGTAACTGATGAAATCGTTGGTGAATGAATCACGCACCTCAAACATGAAGCCGGTGCCATTCAGCGTCGGGATCATTCCCGGGCGGCTCCATCCGGGCGGATTGGCGGGCTGGCTGGGCATGGTCAGGTACCTCCTCCAGCCGGATCCTACCCCCGCAGATGTCACTCGCCGGACTGTTGTACCGGCAGCGCCCATCACGTGGTTTCGAACATTTCTTCGGGAACCCTGTTGCGGGTGAGTCCCTATACTGCGCGTTCCCGGAACAATCAGCAGGAAGACAGCATGGCGGACAGCAAACAGGCTGGAACGGCGCAGGCCGGCGAGGCACATGGCCCGGAATTCATCGGCGTTGCGCTCCAGGTTTCAGTCAAGGGCGTCAATCGCTGTACGGACCGTGCATCTTCCCGGGCGAAGATCGACGAGAACATCCGGCGCATCGGTGAGTTCACGACGACCGCCGCCAGCTTCCTGCGCTTTTTCTATGGTCTGCCGGTCCGGCTGGTGGCCCTGCCGGAATACACGCTCACGGGTTTCCCGATGCGCGAGTCGGTACAGGAGTGGCGTGACCGCGCCTGCCTGGAACAGAACGGACCTGAATATGAGGCGCTCGGCAAGGTTGCCCAGGCCAACAACCTGTACCTGTCCGGCAACGTCTATGAAATCGATCCGCACTTCCCGGAACTCTACTTCCAGACCTGCTTCATCATCGGCCCGAACGGTGACGTGATCCTGCGCTACCGCCGCCTCACCTCCTGCTTCGAGCCGACGCCGCACGATGTCTGGGACAAGTACCTGGACATCTATGGCGAGGAGGGCGTGTTCCCGGTCGCGAAGACCGAGATCGGCAACCTCGGCACCATCGCCTCGGAGGAGATCCTCTATCCGGAGATCACCCGCTGCGTGGTGCTGCGTGGTGCCGAGGTGATCCTGCACCCGACCAGCGAGCCGGGCAGCCCCGGACTGACGATCAAGGAAGTCTGCCGCCGTGCGCGCGCCATCGAGAACCAGGTGTTCGTGGTTTCGGCCAATACGGCGACCATCGACGACACGCCGATTCCGGCCTATACCTGCAGCGCGATGTCGAAGATCGTCGATTTCAATGGCCATGTGCTGGCCGAGGCGGCGCAGGGCGGCGAGGCTTTCAATTCGAATGCCGTCATCGACGTCGGCGCACTGCGACGCACCCGGCGTCGCACCGCGATGTCGAACGTCATGTCGCGCCAGCCCTTCGACATCTACGCGAGCACTTACGCCAGGGCGCGCTACCACGAGGGGAATTTCCTGCTTCAGGACGGCAAGGTCGTGGAGCCGCCGAGTCGCGACGCTTTCCGGCGCCGGCAGGAGGCAAATATCGAGCGCCTGGTGAAGTCCGGTTTGCTGTAACACGCACAGCTTCGATACCTTATGATCCGGTTCTCGGGACCGGAACGGGAGTGCAAGCAATGACTGCGACGACTGACAGAAGATCCTTTCTGAAACATTCCGGCGTCGCAGCCGCAGCGCTCTCTCTCAAATACATGGTGCCCGGCCAGGCCATGGCCGCATCCCAGCCGGCCTATGGCGCCTGGGAAGACCTGATGCGCAAGAAGTGGACCTGGGACAAGGTGGTGCGCGGCAGTCGCGGCATCAACTGTACCGGGCACTGCGCCTTCAACGTCTACGTCAAGAACGGCATCGTCTGGCGCGAAGAGCAGCAGGGCGAGTACGGCCGTTCCGGCGACGAGGACACGCCCGATTACGGTCCGCGTGGCTGTCAGAAGGGCATACGCCACTCCAAGTACATGTACGGCAAGCAGCGCGTGCTCTACCCGATGAAGCGGGTGGGCGAGCGGGGTGCCGGCAAGTGGGAGCGCATCAGCTGGGATCAGGCCATCGGCGAGATCTCCGACAAAGTCATCCAGCATGCGACCGAGTCGGGCCCCGACGCGATCACCTTCGCGATGGGCACGCAGATGATCCTCAAGAAGGCATCGTTCACCGCGATGTTCCGCTTCGCCAATGCGACCGGCATCGTCGTGCCGGAGACCTTTGCCGGCGTCGGCGACCTGCCGGTGGGCGCCTACATGACGCTGGGCTATGAACTGCCGGGCGACAACATGGCGGCGGTCTACAAGTCGAAGTGCTGCCTGGTCTGGATGGCAAACCCGGCCGCGACACGTATTCCGGATGCGCATTTCTTCTGGGAAGCAAAGTACAACGGCACGGAAGTGGTGGTCATTTCCCCCGAATTCAGTGCCTCGGCGATCCACGCCTCGAAGTGGCTGAACCCCAGGCCCGGCACTGACACCGCGCTGGCGCTGGCCATGGCGCAGACCATCATCAAGGATCGCCTGATCGACTGGGACTATGTCCGTGAACAGACTGATCTGCCTTTTCTCGTGCGCACCGACAATCACAAGTTCCTGCGCGCCAGCGATTTCGGCGAGACCGGCGAGCGCGCCGACAGCAGCTTCTATTTCTGGGACGAAACCACCCGCAAGCCGGTCAAGGCACCGGGCACCGGCTATGGCCAGCACCCGGCGGCGCCACAGGCACCGCGCGAACCGGAATCACTCGTGCTCAATGGCCTGAAGCCGGCGCTCGAAGGTCGCTGGAAAGTCAGGACGCCGCAGGGCAAGGTCGAGGTCACCACGGTTTTCGAGCTGACGCGCCAGCTTTGTGATCGTGACTACACGCCCGAGCAGGCACAGAAGATCACCGGCGTGCACGCCGACAATATCCGCGCGATCGCGCGCAGCTTTGCCAGGTCCGGCGCGGGCATGATCTATGCGGGCTATCGCTCCTGCAAATGGCTGCATGGCGACAAGCTGCATCGTGCCTGGCTGCTGATGTGCGCGCTCACCGGCGATACCGGCCGCGAAGGCGGCGGCATGCAGACCACCCAGCTCGGCAAGGCCGACGGCCTGCTGAAGTTCGTCTTCGAGGGCGTGGGTCCACGGCTCAAGGTCGCCGCAATCTCGATCTGGGACTATGCCAGGGCCGACGGCAAGGCGCTCAATGCGCAGGTCTATGGTGACAAGCTGGCCGATCACATGGACAGCCACTACCAGCAGTCCATCAAGAACGGCTGGTTGCCCGACTACAGCAAGACGCCGTGGAAGATGGCCTTCATGTGCGGCCACAACACCGCGAACTGGCGGGCCGCCGGCACCCGCTTCCGCGAAACCGTGCTGGCCAAGCTCGACACCATCGTGACCATGACCCCCGACATGAGCGTGACGGCGATGTACTCCGACTACGTCCTGCCGGTGGCACAGCACTACGAGCGGCGCGACTTCGTCATGGAAGGCCGTACGCCCTATGTGCAGGTGCTCGACCAGGCCGTGCCGCCGCTCGGTGAGTCGGCGGATGACTGGACGATCATGGAGCGCATGGCAAAGGCCATCAGTGCCAAGGCAAAGGCGCGTCAGCTGCCGCCGGTCCAGGATGTGGTGTTTGGCCAGCCCATCACCCACGACTACGCGCGGCTGCACGAGTTGTTCACGCTGAACGGCAAGATCACCAATTCGCGCGATCTGGCGCAGTTCCTGCTCGACAATTCGGCGGGCATTCCCAAGACCACATTCGAGGAGCTGGCCAGCAAGGGCTTCATCCGCGTCGAGGACTCGGCCGATGTGCAGTTCGGCCCCGGAGCGCCCTACAGCTACCAGATCCTCGCCAGTACGCGCGACAAGAAACCCTACGCAACGCTGACCGGCCGCCAGCAGTTCTACATGGATCACGACTGGTTCCTGCAGGAAGGCGAGGAACTGCCGGTACACGTCGATCCGCTGGCCAACAAGGGTTATCCGCTGCGGCTGACCATGGGCCATGCACGGCATGGCATCCACAGCATGTGGCGCGACGATGCCCTGCTCGTGAGCCTGCAGCGCGGTGAGCCGGACGTGTTCGTCAATCCCGACGATGCGACAGCACGCGGCGTGAAGGACGGCGACCTGATCCGCACCTTCAACAAGCTGGGTTCGTTCATCGCCATGGCACACGTCAGTTCCAGCATGCAGCCGGGCCAGATGTTCATGTTCCACGGCTGGGATCCGATGATGTTCCGCGGGCGGCAGAACTTCAGCGGCGTGATTCCGACGGGCGGGCTGCTCAAGCCCACCTCGCTGGTGGGCGATTACGGGCATATCGGCTATCGCACGCCGGATTACGTGCCCAACCAGACCTACCACGCCCACACGGTCGATTTCGAGAAATACGCCGGCGCAGCCCCTGCAGGAACGGCCTCAGCCGCGATCCCCCATAACGCGCCGACCACTACCCAGGAAGCCTGAAATGTCCAGACAAGTCGCAATGGTGATCGACCTCAACAAGTGCATCGGCTGCCAGGCCTGCACGGCGGCCTGCAAGTCGC
>JAHDYN010000061.1 GCA_023383735.1 Gammaproteobacteria bacterium
TCAAGGATCGCAACGGGGTGCCGCTGGCCGTCAGCACGCCGGTCGACAGCGTGTGGGTCAATCCCCCGCAGCTCCTGGAGTCGCCGGACAGGATCCCCGTGCTTGCCAGGCAGCTCAAGATGGACGGCGGCGAACTCACCGCGCGCCTCACGCGCAATGTGCGCAAGGAGTTCGTCTATCTGAAGCGCCACATGAATCCCGCGGAAGCTGCAGCCGTCGATGCCCTCCAGATTCCCGGTGTGCATCTGCTGCGCGAGTACCGCCGCTACTATCCGGCCGGCGAAGTCACCGGCCACCTGCTCGGCTTCACGAATATCGACGACCGCGGCCAGGAGGGCCTGGAACTGGCCTTCGACAACTGGCTGCAGGGCGTGCCGGGCAAGAAGCGCGTGCTGCGCGACCGGCTGGGCCGGGTGATCGAGGACGTCGAAAGCATCGAGCCGCCGCGACCGGGTGGCGACCTGGTGACATCGATCGATCTGCGCATCCAGTACTTTGCCTATCGGGCGCTCAAGGCCGCCGTCCAGCAGTACCACGCCGCGTCCGCATCGGCAGTGGTCATCGATGTCACCACCGGTGAGGTGCTTGCCGACGTCAATCAGCCGGCCTACAACCCGAACGACCGCAGCCAGCTCAAGCCGGCGCTGTTTCGCAACCGTGCCATCACCGACATCATCGAGCCGGGCTCCACCTTCAAGCCGCTGATCGTTGCTGCGGCGCTGGACAGCGGACGCCTCAACGCGCGCAGCGAGATCGATACCAGCCCGGGTTTCATCCGCGTCGGCAACAAGACCATCGAGGACAAGCACAACCTGGGCCGCATCGACCTGGCGACGATCCTCGCCAAGTCGAGCAACGTCGGCATGGTGCAGGTCGCCATGCAGCTCGACAAGGAAGTGCTGTGGAACACGCTCAGCCGCTTCGGCACGGGCCGCCTTACCACCAGCGGATTTCCGGGCGAATCGGCCGGCGTGCTCGTGCCTTACCAGAGCTGGCGGCCGATCGGACAGGCGACGCTGGCCTATGGTTACGGGCTGTCGATGACACCGTTGCAGCTTGCCCAGGCCTACGCCGTGCTCGCGGCCGAGGGCCTGCAGCGGCCGGTGTCGCTGGTGCGCATTTCCCAGGCGCCGATCGCGCGCCGCGTCGTGAGTCCGCAGGTTGCCCGCGACGTGCTCACCATGCTGGAACAGGTGGTCACCCGCGAGGGTACCGGCCTCAAGGCGGCCGTGACCGGTTACCGGGTGGCGGGCAAGACGGGGACCGCGCGCAAGCTCACGGCCAACGGCTACTCGGGCGACCGGCATACCGCCGTGTTTGCCGGGGTCACGCCGGTTGATCAGCCGCGCTTTGCCATCGTCGTGGTCGTCGATGATCCGCAGGGCAACGTGTACTACGGCGGTGATGTTGCCGCACCGGTGTTTTCCACCATCGCCACGGGCGCATTGCGCATTTTTGCCGTTCCACCGGATGGCATACCGCCAGCCGAGGCGCCACGGCCGGTAACGCTGGCTGCAAACCGCCCATGAATCCGGTCAGCAACAGGGACATGGATCTGCGCACACTGTTCGACGGCTTCGGGGTGGAGGTACCGCAACGGGAGATCGCCGACATCACCACCGAAAGCGCCAACGTGAGTCGTGGCGGATTGTTTCTCGCCTGCCGGGGGAGCACGCACCATGGCCTGGAGTTTGTCGACCAGGTGCTGGCCGCCGGCCCTTCGGCCATCGCCTGGGAGCCCGATGCCACGGTACGGTCGCCGGTCTTGCCTGCGGACGTTTGCGGCTTTGCCGTGCCGGGCCTCGGCCATCGGCTCGGCGAGATCGCCGACCGCTTCTTTGCCGCCCCCTCCGCAGCGCTGGCAGTTACCGGCATCACCGGCACCAATGGCAAGACCACGACGGCATGGCTGGTGACCGAGGCGCTCGGCAGGCTCGGTGCGACGGCCGGTTACATGGGTACGCTGGGGCATGGGCTCGTGACCGGACTGCGTCCGGGCGCATCGACCACGCCGGCCTGCATCACGCTGCACCGTCAGTTGCGTGAGCTGGCCGATGCCGGCGCCCGCCACGCCGTGATGGAGGTGTCCTCGCATGCGCTCGACCAGCAGCGTGTCGATGGCGTGCGTTTCAGTACCGTCGCATTCACCAACCTGGGCCGCGATCATCTCGACTATCACCGCGATCTGGAGCACTACGCGCAAGCCAAGGCGCGCCTGTTCCGCACCAACGCGCGCACGGCAGTCATCAATCTCGACGATCCCTTCGGCAAGACGCTGGCGGCATCGCTGCCGCACACGACGGCCTGCCTCGGCGTGAGCATGGTTGGCGATCCGGCGGCACGGCTGCGGGGCGAGCTGACCCACCTCGGCGCCGATGGCCTGGTGATCGAGATCAGCGGCGATGCAGGCAAGGCGCGCCTGGCCAGCCGCTTGTGGGGACGCTTCAATGCCGAGAACCTGCTGCTGGCCACCGGCATCCTGCTGGCCGAGGGCTGGCCGCTGGCGCGCGTCGTCGCGGCGCTGGCCGAGGGCACGGCCCCGCCGGGACGCATGCAGCGCGTGCCGGGATCTGCCGCTCAGCCAACCGTGCTGGTCGACTTCGCGCACACGGCAGATGCGCTCGGCAAGGCCCTCGAAGCAGCGCGCGCGCACTGCAGCGGCCGGCTCTGGTGCGTGTTTGGCTGCGGCGGCAACCGCGACAGCGGCAAGCGCGCGCCGATGGGCCGTGTGGCCGTGGAGCTTGCCGATTGCGTCATCATCACTGACGACAATCCCCGTGATGAAGATTCGCAGCAGATCATCGCCGGCATCCTTGCCGGCATGGACGCCCGCGAAACGGTGCAGGTGATACCGGACCGCGCGGCGGCGATCGAGTGCGCCATCCGCTCCGCAGTGCCCGGCGATGTGATCCTGATTGCGGGCAAGGGTCACGAGCAGACACAGATCGTGGCCGGTGTGGGCCGGCCGTTTTCCGATGTGGCGGTCGCGGCGGCGGCCCTGTCTGGCGTGCAACAGCAGGGGCAGGGTGCATGACCATGGGCAGGCTCAGCATGGTTGCAGAGGCAGTCGGCGGCACGCTGATCGGCGCCGATGCCGGTTTCGATTCGGTGAGCACCGACACCCGCAGCCTCGAGCCCGGCCAGCTGTTCTTCGCCCTGCGCGGCGTGCGGCACAACGCGGCCGAATTTGCCGCCCATGCCGCCGCGGCGGGCGCCGCCGGCGTGGTCATCGAGGAACCGCAGGCCATCGATCTGCCCCAGGTGCATGTCGCCGATGCCGGCCAGGCACTGTGCAACTTCGCCACGATGTGGCGCGGGCGTTTCGAACTGCCGATCGTCGCGGTGACCGGCAGCAACGGCAAGACCACCGTCAAGGAAATGGTTGGCACCATACTGCGCAGGCACTTTGCCGGTCCTGGTGAAGACGCCGGCGTACTGGTCACCTGGGGCAATCTCAACAACCACATCGGCGTGCCGATCACGCTGCTGTGGATGCGCGAGGTACACCGCGCTGCCGTGATCGAGATGGGTGCCAGCGCCAAAGCCGAGATCGCCAGGCTGGTGGCGATGGCGGCGCCCCGCATCGCCATCATCACCAATGCCGGGCCTGCGCATCTGGGCGGCTTCGGCGGCACGCTCAAGGATGTGGCCGAGGGCAAGGGCGAGCTGTTTGCGGGCCTGCGTCCCGGCAGCATTGCGGTGATCAACCGCGATGATCCCTTTTACGATTACTGGCGCGGCCTGCGCGACGACATCAGCTACCGTTCCTTCGGCCTGTCTGCCGAGGCCGACTATCGTGCCGTCGATGTGCGGGCCTTCGGCGTGCAGCGGCTGTGTTTCCGGATGCTCACGCCGGCCGGCGAGATACCGGTGGAGTTGCCGATGGCCGGCAGCCATAACGTGCGCAATGCACTGGCTGCGGCCGCGGCCTCGCTGGCTGCCGGTGCAAGCCTCGAGGCAGTGCGCGAGGGCCTGGCGCAGATGCTGAATGTCGCTGGCCGCCTGCGCGCCGAGCCCGGTCCGGCCGGCAGCACGATCTTCGATGACAGCTACAACGCCAACCCCGGTTCCGTGGCCGCCGCCATTCACTTCCTGGCCGGTCTCGATGGCCAGCGCTGGCTGGTGCTCGGCGGGATGGCGGAACTCGGTCCGGACGAGGCGGCCCTGCACCGCGAGATCGGCGTGCTGGCGGCACAGAGCGGCATCGACCGCTTCTATTGCGTCGGCGAGCTGACGCGCCCCGCCGCCGAGGGATTCGGTGCCGCGGCCCACTGGTATGCCGACGTTGCCGAGCTTGCCGAGGTGTTGCGGCCACAGATGAGTCCCGAGGTGCGACTGCTGGTCAAGGGTTCGCGCAGCGCCGGGCTCGAGCGACTGGTGCAGTCGATCACCGGGCGTACCGACATGGCAGGAGCGCACTGATGCTGTTGCTCCTCGCGGAAATCCTGAAGGACTACGTGTCGGGCTTCAACGTCTTTACCTACCTGACCATGCGCGCGATTCTCGGTGCGCTGACGGCGCTGGCGCTGTCGCTGTTCCTGGGTCCGCCGCTGATCCGTCGGCTGACCCTGCGGCAGATCGGCCAGACCGTGCGGCAGGATGGCCCGCAGACCCACCTGCAAAAAGCCGGCACGCCGACCATGGGCGGTGCGCTGATCCTGCTTGCCATCATGCTCAGCACCCTGTTGTGGGCCGACCTGCGCAGCCTGTTCGTCTGGGTGGTGCTTGCCGTCACCCTGGGCTATGGCCTGATCGGCTTTGCCGATGACTACCGCAAGCTGGTGCTGCGCGATCCGAAGGGCCTGTCGGCGCGGAAGAAGCTGTTCTGGCAACTGCTGATCGCCATCGTCGTTGCCATCCTGCTGTACCGCCAGGCCGATACGCCGCAGTCGACCGCGTTGCTGATTCCCTACCTGAAAGACATCGCCATTCCGCTGGGCTGGCTGTTCGTGCCCTTTGCCTGCCTGGTGATCGTCGGCAGCAGCAATGCCGTGAACCTCACCGACGGTCTGGACGGTCTCGCGATCATGCCGACCGTGCTGGTGGGCGGTGCGCTGGGCGTGTTCGCCTGGGTGGCCGGCAATGCGATCTTTTCCCGCTACCTCGGCATTCCTTATATAGCCGGTGCCGGCGAGCTGTTCGTGTTCTGCGCGGCGATGGCCGGCGCCGGACTCGGTTTTCTCTGGTTCAACACCTATCCGGCCCAGGTGTTCATGGGCGACATCGGTGCGCTGGCGCTGGGCGGCGCGCTTGGTTCGGTGGCGGTGGTCGTGCGCCAGGAAGTGGTGTTGCTGATCATGGGTGGCGTGTTCGTTGCCGAGACCGTCTCGGTGATGATGCAGGTGGCCTCCTTCAAGATGACCGGCAAGCGCATCTTCCGCATGGCGCCACTGCACCATCACTTCGAGCTCAAGGGCTGGGCCGAACCCAAGGTGATCGTGCGCTTCTGGATCGTGACCGTGGTGCTGGTGCTGGTCGGGCTGTCGAGCCTGAAGATCCGGTGATGGGAGCCGCAGCGATGAACATGCAGCACGACATGCAGGCGCAGGCCACCGGCCCCGTGCTCGTGCTGGGCATGGGTGGCACGGGTGCCGCCTGTGCGCGCTACCTGGCGGCCCGTGGCACGACGGCCGTGTTTGCCGATACGCGCAGCGCACCGCCGGGCCTCGCCGCGATCCGCACCGCGATGCCCGCGGCGGAAATACATGCCGGCCAGATTCCGCAGAACTTGCCGCCCCGGATCAGGCAGGTGGTGGTGTCGCCCGGCGTGGACCTGCATCTGCCCCTGCTCGCCGATGCGCGCCAGCGCGGTGTGCCGGTGCTGAGCGACATCGATCTCTTCATCCGCGAGGCGCGCGCGCCGATCGTGGCGATCACCGGTTCGAACGGCAAGAGCACCGTCACCTCGATGGTCGGCGGGATGCTTGCCGCCGCCGGCCTGCGCGTCGGCGTCGGCGGCAACCTCGGTACCCCCGCGCTCGACCTGCTCGATCCGGCGCAGCAGTTCTATGTGCTGGAGCTGTCGAGTTTCCAGCTCGAGCGCAGCCAGCTGATCGAGGCCGCGGCGGCCGTGCTGCTGAACGTCTCGCCGGATCACCTCGACCTGCACGGCGACATGGCGGCCTACACGGCGGCCAAGGCCCGCGTGTATGCGCACTGCAGGATCGCCGTGCTGAATCGCGACGAGCCGGCGCTCGCCACCCTGGTTCCTGCCGGCACGCCGGTCATCCGTTTTGGTCTGGGGACACCGGGCGAGGGCGAGTTCGGCGTGCTGAAACGCCCGGACGGCAGCTGGCTGGCGCACGGCGACGAGGCGCTGCTGCCGGTGTCCGAGCTGCAGCTCACCGGCCGGCATAACATCTCGAATGCGCTCGCCGCGCTCGCGCTGGGCACGGCCTGCGGACTGGCGCCAGCGACGCTGTTGCCGGGCCTGCGCGCCTACCGGCCGCTGCCACACCGGATGGCAATCGTCGCCAGCCAGGATGGCCTGAAGTGGATCGATGACTCGAAGGCCACCAATGTCGGTGCGGCGGTGGCGAGCATCGGCAGCCTGGATGGTCCGCTCGTGCTGATCGCCGGTGGTGATGGCAAGGGCGCGAGTTTCACGCTGCTCGCCGACGCCCTGCGTGGCCGCGAGTGCGTGGCGGTGCTGCTGGGCCGGGATCGCGAACTGCTGGCGAGCGCACTGCAGGGTGTGTGTCCCGTCCGGCGCGTCGCCGACATGCCGGCGGCCGTGCGCGAGGCGCGCGCCGTGGCGAAGCCCGGCTGGACGGTGCTGCTCGCCCCGGCCTGCAGCAGCCTCGACATGTATCGCGACTACGGCGCACGCGGCGATGCCTTCCGCGCCGCGGTGCTCGGTCAGGGGGTGCAGCCATGAGCGCTTCGCAAACGGGGGCGCCGGGACAGGGCCGGCCTGACATGATCCTGCTGGGCGTGGTGGCAATCCTGCTGGCCGTTGGCCTGCTGATGGTGGCCTCGGCCTCGATCGGGCTCGGCGAACGCCAGCATGACAATGCCTTCTATTTCTTCGAGCGGCAGATCATCGCGGCAGTGATGGGCCTTGGTGCCACCTTCTGCATGCTGAAGATCCCGACCCGGGTATGGCAGCACCTCGGCCCCTGGCTGGCCGGCGCCGCCATCCTGCTGCTCATCGTGGTCCTGGTGCCGGGGCTCGGTCGCACGGCAAATGGCAGCACGCGCTGGCTGAATATTGCCGGCATCAACATCATGCAGGTCAGCGAACCGGTGCGCCTGATGCTGCTGGTCTATGTCGCCGACTATGCGGTGCGCCGCAATCAGGAGATCCGCAGCAGCTTCTTCGGTTTCATGAAGCCGCTGGTGATCGTCGCCGTTGCCGGCGCCCTGCTGCTGGCGCAACCCGATTTCGGTTCGGCTGTCCTGCTGGTCGGCATTACCTTCACCATCATGTTCCTGGCCGGCGCCCGCCTGCGGGATGTGGCCTTCACGCTGGGGCCGGTCGTGCTCGGCTTTGCGCTGCTGGCCAAGTTCTCGCCCTATCGCATGAAGCGCCTGACCGGCTTCTGGGATCCCTGGGCGGATCCCTATGGCGACGGCTTTCAGCTCACCCAGTCGCTGATCGCGATCGGCAGCGGCGAATGGACCGGCCTCGGCCTGGGCGGCAGCGTGCAGAAGCTCTTTTATCTGCCCGAGGCGCATACCGACTTCATCTTCGCCGTGATCGCCGAGGAGTTCGGCCTGCTTGGCAGCCTGGTGATGATCCTGCTGTACGTGCTGCTGATCTGGCGGGCCTTCGTCATCGCCCGGACGGCCGCAGGGCGCGAGCAGTTTTTTCCGGCCTACATCGCCTTTGGCCTGGGGGTCTGGCTGGCGCTGCAGGCGGCCATCAATCTCGGCGTGAACATGGGCGTGCTGCCCACCAAGGGACTGACCCTGCCGCTGGTCAGCTATGGCCGCAGCAGCCTGCTGGTGACCCTGGCGGCACTCGGACTGCTGATGCGCATCGATCTCGAGAACCGCGGCATCGTCAGCGCCACCAGGCGCCGGGTCAACGGGCGGGTGGCGTCATGAAATCCGCACCGATCCTGATCATGGCGGGCGGTACCGGTGGGCATGTCTTCCCGGCGCTGGCGGTGGCGCGCGCCCTGCGTGAACAGAATGAACAGGTCGTGTGGCTGGGCACCGAGCTCGGCATCGAGTCCCGGCTGGTGCCGGCCGAAGGCATCGAGCTTGAGCGCGTGCGCGTCAAGGGCCTGCGTCGCCGTGGCCTCGGCGCCTGGCTGAGCGCGCCGCTGCAGATCCTGCTGGCGGTATGGCAGGCGCTGCGCGTCCTGCGCCGCCGGCGGCCGAAGCTGGTGCTGGGCATGGGCGGCTACACGGCGGGGCCGGGCGGTCTCGCCAGCTGGATGCTGCGCATACCGCTGATCATCCATGAACAGAATGCTGTCGCGGGTCTTACCAATCGCCTTCTGGCGAATTT
>JAHDYN010000062.1 GCA_023383735.1 Gammaproteobacteria bacterium
AGCTGATGCGCCAGCCGTACACCGGCTGCAACCCGCGCGGCATGATGCTCTCGCGCGACAAGGTGCTGTCCAAGCAGATTCTTGCCTATCACCGCATTCCGACACCGCACTTTCAGGTGTTCCGGCGCGGCATGCGCCTGCGCCTGTCGCGCAAGCTGTCATTTCCGCTGTTCGTGAAGTCGGCTGTCGAGGATGCCTCGCTGGGCATCGCCCAGGCGTCGATCGTCGACGATCCCGCAAAGCTGGCGGAGCGCGTGGCCTTCATTCACGACAGTCTCGGCACCGATGCGCTGGTTGAGGAGTACATCGCCGGGCGCGAACTCTACGTGGGCGTGCTGGGCAACACGCGGCTCACGACCTTGCCGGTCTGGGAAATGCACTTCGGCAGCCTGGCTGGCCTGCAGGCCGGCATCGCCACGCGCAAGGTCAAGTGGGACGGCAACTACCAGCGCAAGCACGGCATACATACCGACCGGGCCCGGGACCTGCCCGAAGGCGTGACGGAAAAGCTCAACCGCCTGAGCCGGCGCATTTACCGTGCGCTGCACATGAGCGGTTATGCGCGCATGGATTTTCGTCTTGCCGCCGACGGCACGCCCTATCTGCTCGAAGCGAACTGCAACCCGAACCTGAGTTACGGCGAGGATTTCGCCGAATCCGCCGAAACGGCCGGTATCGGCTACGAGCAGTTGATGCACCGGCTCATCAAGCTCGGTCTCGGTTACCAGGCCGAGTGGCGGACCATGGAGCCCTGAAGCGATGAAGAGGCGACGCGTGGTCGTCAGCGACCGCATGCAGGAGCACTATGTCTACTACCTGACGGAGCCTGTGGGCAGGAATTTTGCCGAGGGTTTCAGGCCCGAGCTGACGCCGCCGCAGATGCTCGCGCTGGGCGTATTCGGCGGCAAGTACATGACGGACTGTGTCGCTGAGTTTCCCGCGAGCTGGTTCAGGAAGGCGAAGCTGTCGCCGCTCCGGTATGACGCTGCGCTCAACTTCTTCGGCGTCCGGGCCTCGCAGCCCCTGGCGATCTGGCGCAGAAAGGGCTGGATCCGGGAGGAGGATCCGCGTGGCTGGTTTCAGTGGTATTGCCGTTATTACATGGGCCGGCGCAGCGAGGACGATGCGCGGCAGATCGCGCGCTGGCGGGCGATACGCCGGCATGTGACCCAGTTGCAGCGCTCCTGCCTGCGTGGCGACCTGGGCTGTCGCCCGCGCCAGCGCCAGGCCCTGCTGCACTGGGCGTATGACTCCCGGGTGCTGTAGCTGAGTGCTGCTGCCCGGCGAGTGCCTGTCCATGAGGTAACCGGAAAGTGATCAGTATTCGCGACGCGACTGTGGCCGATGCCGAACGGGTGCATGCCTTGCACGTGGCTTCTTCGACGGCGGTTTACCAGCGGTCCTTCGGCGGAAAGGGTCTTGAACAGTGGCTGGCCACCCGCAGCCCGGAAGTCTGCGCAGCAGAGATCGCCAAATGGGCGGTGATCGTGGCCGAAGAAGACAAGCTGATGGTCGGCTTCGCTGCGCTGGACGCGGCAAAAGCCAATGTCGATGCCGTGTATGTCGCACCTGAACGCTGGCGCCAGGGCATCGGCCGAGCCCTGCTGATTCGCCTCGAGGAGATCGCCAGAGCGGCCGGACTGTCGCGCATCACCCTGCAGGCGGCGGGCCCCGCCATCAAGTTCTACCAGAGCCAGGGCTACACGGCGGTGAAAGACCCGGGTCCGAATCCTTCATGGGCCGAAATGGACAAGCGCCTGGCCTGAGGGGCGGAACCGCTTCATTCGTGAAGGCCGCGAAACTGGCCCGTGAACAAGTGGCGTGTACGATTGACGATCGCCACCAGTGACAACATGACCGGCACCTCGACCAGTACGCCCACCACGGTTGCCAGTGCCGCGCCGGATCCAAGACCAAACAGCGAAATGGCCACTGCCACCGCCAGTTCGAAGAAGTTCGAAGTACCGATCAGGCTGGCGGGTGCGGCAATATCGTGAGGCAATTTCATGTATTTCGCTGCTGCATAGGTCAGCAGGAAAATCCCATAGGTCTGAATCAGCAGCGGAATGGCTATCAGGCCGATGATCAGCGGCTGGCTGATGATTGTTTCTGCCTGAAACCCGAACAGCAGCACGACGGTGGCAAGCAGCCCGACAACCGCCCATGGTTTGAGCCAGCTGACGAATGTATCCAGGCGATGGCCGTTGCCACTGCCTTCCAGCCGACGGCGGGTGAGTGCGCCGATGGCCAGCGGAAGGACAACGTACAGGATCACCGACAGTAGCAATGTTTCCCACGGCACATGAATATCGCTGACGCCGAGAAGAAAGGCCGCGATGGGCACAAACGCGAACACCATGACGATGTCGTTCACGGAGACCTGGACGAGTGTGTAGTTGGGGTCGCCTTTGGTCAGCTGGCTCCAGACGAAGACCATCGCCGTGCACGGGGCCGTTCCCAGCAATATCATCCCTGCGATGTATTCGGTGGCAGACTGGGGGTCTACCCACTGCACAAAAAGAACCTTGAAGAACAGCCAGCCCAGTGCCGCCATGCTGAATGGCTTGATCAACCAGTTGATGGCCAGGGTGAGCAGCAGGCCTTGAGGATTCCTGCCTACATTCCTGATGGCGGTGAAGTCGATCTGCACCATCATCGGGTAGATCATTACCCAGATCAGTACGGCGACCACAAGATTCACATGGGCGTATTCCAGTCGGGCGATCTGTCCGAACAGGTTCGGGGCGATGTTTCCCAGCACGATCCCCGCAATGATCGAGAGTCCGACCCAGACCGACAGGTAGCGTTCGAATATACCCATCAATACCATTCCTCGCATGCATTTGTTTCAGGTGAAATCATGGCCAAACGACATCCTGCACTGATTCCCGTCGCACGCGAACACCACGAATGCCTGATCCTCGCGCAACGGCTGATGCGCGGAGCCCGGGTACCGGATGGTGACTGGCCGCGCGATCCCGTGCAGCAGGCGGCAATGCTGGCCGAATTTTTCAAGCGACATCTGCGGCAGCACTTCGCCATCGAGGAGGCTCTTGTGTTCCCGGCGGCCTGCAGCGCCGGCAGTGAAGCGGGTGCGCTGGTCCTGCAGTTGCTGGACGAGCATCGGGACATGGAGTCCCGGGTGGAGCAACTGGCGGCGAACCCGCAGGTAATGGCCACCGAGCTCGCGGCATTTGGCGAACTGCTGAATGCACACATTCGCCTTGAAGACCGGCAGCTCTTTCCGTTGATGGAAGCAGGGATGTCGGCCGACGCCTTGCTGGAACTGCAGCGGCGCATCGAGTCGCATTACGGTGATGGCCAGGGCCTTGTGCGGTTCTAGCGGCGGCGTGTGTTGGGGGTCAGGCGCGGGCTCTTGCGTTTGAGTGACGGCGCCTTGCGGGTGCCCGTCGTCCTCGTCGTCGTTTTCAGTTCACGCCGGGTCGCGGTGCCGACGGGCGCCAGCAGGCCGCCCGCAACCACGTCGATCAGGTTGCTCACGAACAGCGTCTGTCCGGACGGGCCCGCGTTCTCGCGCAGCAGGTCCTGGTCGGCCAGCGCATGGATGATCTGCTCCCACATCAGGCCGATGCGCAGGCTGCCGAGCGGTGCCGGCAGTTCCGGCAGGCTGCGACGGAGGTGTGCAACGATGCGTGAGAGACCGTCGGCGTGACGGCTGGTCCACAGCTTGTCGAGGCGCAATTGCGGGTGGCCGATGACCTGTGCCAGGCAGCGGATGTAGTGCGCGCCGCCTTCGCTGCCGGTCACTTCTTCGACGATGGGCATCACCACGCCTTCGACCAGCGCATGCACGTCGCCCTGCCGGTTCTCCGCTTCAATGCGCGCCAGTATTTCGAGTCGCCGGCGGTTCACGCGCTCCATGCGGAAGTCGTAGATGATGTCGATGAGCGCTTCCTTGGAGCCGAAGTGATAGAGCGTCGCCGAGAGGTTGCGCTGGCCGGCTTCGGTATTGATCTGTCGCAGCGATACGGCATCGATGCCGTGCTCGGCGAACAGGCGCTCCGCGGTCAGGATCAGCAGTTCCCTGGTGTTCTGTGCGGCGGCAGCTTTCGGTGCGACTGTCATGCCGGTGCTGCGCCTCAGCCTGCGGTCGTGCCGGTGGTGTGGCCGTAGGCGAGCTCGGGCCGGGTATCGAACAGCTCCTCGGTATTCACATAGGGCGCATCGCCGAACTCCAGGCGCTTTTCCTGCTCCGGATGAAAGGACGGCCGCTGGTCGTCGACGACCGGAATACGCTGCATCAGCCTGAAGGCCGGGAAGAAGTCGTTGATGCCGCGATGCTGGGTGCAGCGGTTGTCCCACATCGCGACCGAGTTGTTTTCCCAGCGGAAGCGGCATTCGAATTCCGGGCTGTAGCTGTGCCGGTACAGGAACTGCAGCAGGTTCTCGCTTTCTTTTGCGCTGAGTTCGATGATCCGGTCGGTGAGCAGTTCGCTGGCGTAGATGGACTTGCGGCCGGTTTCGGGATGCACGCGAATCAGCGGATGAATGGTTGGCGGGTTGCGCTTCATCATGTTGCCGAGCGCCTGCACGCCGTACTGGCGGAGTATGCCCATGCCGAAGGACTTCATCAGGCTGTGTTCGGTGGTGAGTCCGTCGAGGAAGGCCTGCATGGGTGCCGACAGGGCCGCATAGGCTTTTTCCATGTCCGCCCAGATGGTGTCGCCACCGGCCCCGGGCATGTCGATGCCGTGCAGGATGGAAAACTTGGAGGGGTAGGTGCGGAAGGAATCATCGGCGTGGAAGTTCACGTCGGAGCCGATCTTCGAGAACTGGTCGTATTGCTGGCGCCGGATCATCGGGTAGCCCTCGGGCTGCGGGATGGCGCCCGGGCCCTGTGGCGTGCCGAAGCGGCGAGCAAAGGCCAGGTGGCGATCGTTGTCGAGCGGCTGGTCGCGGAAGAAGATCACCTTGAACTCGAGCAGCGCCTGGCGCAGTTCATCGATCACCGGCTGCGGCAGATCTTCCGCGATTTCTATGCCGTGTATCTCGGCGCCGAGTGCGCCGCTGACCGGGCGGATGCTGAAGTGCTGGAAAGTCGGCAAGTCGCGTTGCGAGACGAACTCGTAGGTCATGGCCATGCTCCCGGGATTCCATCGATCCGGGCACAAGATGCCACGCGGGCGCAGCTAAAGCAATTGCTTCAGGTGGGGCAGGGAGTCGGAGCCGGTCAGGTCAAGGCAGGCGCCGGCAGCCGCAGACGGTCGCCGGGTTTGGCCACGCGCAGGCCGGCTGCACTCAGGGCGGCGCCATCGGCTGCCGATGCATAGTGATACACGATCATTTGCCGGATCTGTTCCGGCGGGTATTCGCGGAGCAGATCCGGCAGGCCGGTGTGGGAGGGATTGCCGTGCAGGTCGCAGTCGTGGACCAGCGGCATGCTGCCGTCAGCGTACTGCGCGATGACTTCCGGGATCGGCCGGGTGTCGCCGCTGTACAGGAAGGCCCCGCGCAGGCAGAGCCCGCAGGCAGTACCGGGCTGGTGGTGGCGCACCGGAAACACATCGAACCAGCAGCCGGCCTGCCAGAAACCGCGGCTGACCGGGATCAGTTGAAAAGCATCCCAGAAGTTGGCGCCGCCTTCGGCAACCACGTTGGGATAATCGGCGATACGCCCCTGCAGCAGAGGGACGAGCATGGCCGGTACATGGAGCCGCGTGCGATTCTGCTGTTCGCTGCCAAAAAAATTGGCGACGAACAGTCGCTCCAGGCCGGCCACATGATCCATGTGCACGTGCGTGATGAAGACAGCGGGTGGTGGCTGTCCGTAGCGGTCCAGAAAGGCGCTCAGTGCTTCCTGGCCGCAGTCCACCATGAGCAGGGGTGTGCCATTGCGCTCGAGCACCACGCTCGCCGAGCCCAGCTCCGGTGCGGCAGCGTTGCCGACGCCCAGAAAGTGCAGGATCCATTCGGCGGAATCGGTCGGCGAACTGGCCATGAGTGACTGCTCCGGTCGTGGTGCAGGGTTGGGACGCTAGCATCCGGGATCCGGTGAGCAAAGACAAACCCGATGGATAACATCGGCTTATGTTGTATTAGGGCGAAAGCATGTCAGAATCCACGCCAGACATGGATCATCGGCTCACAATCACCGGCATGCAGGACGCAGTGGGCTCCCGTACCGCTGGCGGTCTGGATATCGTTTACACGAAGCTGGCAGTCGACCTGCAGAACATGGCTGCAGGGCAGGCCGATCAGATCCTGATGACAGTGCTTGAAACCCTCCGCGACGAACTCGGTTGCGACGCAAGCTGTGTCGCACTGCTGAACAATGGCGGTCACCGGATCGAGCGCGTCATCGCGGCGCGCAGTACCTTCGCGATCTGCAATCCCGAAGTTCTCACCGACATGGACATGGCGGAGTTGCCCTGGCTCGACCAGCGTCTTCAGCATCTGCGTGTCCGGGGCATTGCCGATACCGCTGCACCGACGGCGGCCCAGGCGGCTGATGGCGCCCGGCTGGCCCGGCTGGGTTGTGGCGCGGTCCTGCTGATCGGCTTCGATGTGCAGGGTTGCCGCGGCGGTTTCATGGCACTGTTCTTCGGCCAGCCGCAGGCCAGCTGGAATGCCGAGCACACCCTGCTGCTGAAGCTGCTCGGTTCGAGTTTTGCCACCGGCCTCGAGCGCCTGCGTTCAGCACAGGGCATGGCTGAACGGGACGAGCGCGAGTGGCTGTTGCAGCGGACCGCCAACGACGGCACATGGGACTTCGATGCGGTCAACAACCGCGTTGAATACTCGCCGCGATGGAAGGCGATGATGGGTTACAGCGACGGCGACCTGGCCCGGTCTGCACCGGACTGGCGACGGATCGTGCACGTGGATGACTATGCGCGGCTGCAGGCGAGGTTGCGCGAGCATCTGGCCGGTCACACGGAGATCTTCGAGAACACCCACCGCATGCGCCGCAAGGATGGCGAGTGGCGCTGGGTCATCTGTCGCGCCAAGGCGATGCTCGATGAGCGGGGTCAGTTGCGCCGCCTCGTCGGTGTGGAAACCGACATCACCGAGCAGAAGGTTTACGAGGAGGCGCTGTTCCGGGAGAAGGAGAGCGCGCAGATCACCCTGCAGTCGATCGGCGACGGGGTGGTCACCACCGATGGCGAGGGAAATGTCGAATACGTCAATCCCGTTGCGGAAGAGCTGACCGGCTGGAAGCTCGATGATGCCAGCGGCCGGCATGTGGACGAGATCTTCCGTGGCTTTCACGAAGAGACCTGCGAGCCGCTTGAGAATCCGGTGATGAGTTCGATCAAGCGCAACCGCTCGGTCAAGTCGGTACGGCCCTCGCTGCTGATCCGCCGGGATGGCAACGAACTGTATATCGAAAGCACGGCCTCCCCGATCCGCAACGATCGCGGGGAGGTCACGGGCGGCGTGCTGGTCTTTCACGATGTCAGCGAGTCTCGGGAACTCAATCGCCGGCTGTCCTACCACGCCAGTCACGACCTGCTCACCGGGCTGGTCAACCGCCGTGAATTCGAGAGCCGGCTGGAGCGCTCGCTGAGAAGCGCCAAGGCGCGCGAGACTTCCTATGCGCTGCTCTATCTGGATCTCGACCAGTTCAAGATCATCAACGACTCCTGCGGACATGGTGCGGGCGATACGCTGCTGACCCAGCTCAGTGCGCTGCTGACCGCCAAGATCCGCTGGCGCGATACGCTGGCGCGCCTCGGTGGCGACGAATTCGGCCTGCTGCTTGAAGCCTGCAGCGCAGAGGAGGCGATGCGTACCGCAGAGATGCTGCGCGAGGCGATCCGCGAGCACAAGTTCAGCTGGGACGACCGCTCATTCCGGCTGGGTGTCAGCATCGGCGTGGTGCCGATCACCGGCGAGAACGAGAGCGTGGCCACGCTCATCGCGGCGGGCGACAGTGCCTGCCAGGCTGCCAAGGATGCCGGCCGCAACCGCATCCACTGCTTCCGGCAGAACGATATCGACCTGATGCGTCGCCGCCGCGAGATGCAGTGGGCAGCGCGCATCAACAATGCGCTGGAGGAGGACCGCTTCGAGCTGTATCGCATGACGATCCAGCCGTTGCAGGCCGAGGAGGCCGGTTCGCATTACGAGATCCTGCTGCGCATGCGCGACGAGGCAGGTGCGCTGGTTTCCCCGGACCTGTTCATCTCCGCTGCCGAGCGCTACGGCCTGATCTCCAACATCGACCGCTGGGTCGTCGAGCATGCGTTCCAGTGGCTGGTTTCCGAGGCCGACGAGCGTGAACGCCTTGCGCTCTGCTCGATCAACCTCTCGGGCTCGAGCCTGGCCGACAACGAGTTCCTGCCTTTTGTGATCCGCCAGTTCCAGCGCAGCGGCCTGGATGCCGGCAAGATCTGCTTCGAGATCACCGAGACGGCGGCGATCGCCAGCTTCGCGCAGGC
>JAHDYN010000063.1 GCA_023383735.1 Gammaproteobacteria bacterium
ATGAACTGCACGAAGTCCTCGTACAGCTCGACCTTGCCCTTGTTCTTGTAGGGCAATCCGTAGGCCATCATGATCCACTCGGCCATGTCGCCGAAGGTGCGCGTGGTGAAGTTGATCAGGCCGACGGTGACGCCGGTCTTGAGCTCATCGAGCAGGCGGTTGACGAGCGTGGTCTTGCCGCTGCCGACTTCACCACTCACGACGGTGAAACCCTGGCGGTTCATGATGCTGTAGCGGAGCAGCGTCAGGGCAGTGCCATGACCCTTGGAGAGATACAGGAATGACGGATCAGGGACCAGTGCGAAGGGCCGTTCCTTGAAGCCGTAAAACGTCTCATACATATGCCAACGGCCCCTGGACTGCCGAGCAGTCGCTCAGCTGAAGAAGCCTTTCTTCTTGTTCGTTCCGGGCCCGTAGCCATAGCCGCTCGACGGCGCCTCGGACTTGTTGAGCACGGTACCGACCAGCGGCGTGCTCTTGAGAATCTGGTAGGCCTTCTCCAGGTCTTCCTTGCGGGTCGTGCCGCTCTCGGCAACCATCAGGAAGCAATCGGTATAGGGCGAGAAAGCCAGCGCATCGTCGGCTGCGAGGATCGGCGGCAGGTCGAATACCACGAGCCGGTCCGGGTAACGCGTCTTCAGTTCGTTGACCAGTGCCACCATGCGCGGCGAACGCAGCATCTCGGCGGAATTCACCACGGCATTGCGGCCTGGCAGAACCACCAGGCGCTCGACGGATGGACAGAACAGGATCTTGTGCAGGGGGATATCGCCCTGCAGGTAATCGCTGAGGCCGAGCTCCGGCTCGTCGCCGAAATACTTGTGAATGGTCGGCCGACGCAGGTCGAGGTCGACCAGCAGCACGGTATGCGTCACTTCCATCGCCAGGCTGATCGCCAGGTTGATGGCCGTGAGCGTCTTGCCGCAGCCCGTCGCAGGCCCGGTAACTGCCACTGAAGTCCAGCCGTTGTTGCGCATGGTCTGCAGCACACGGGTGCGCAGCATGCGATAGGAGTCCCTGAACTTGTGATCGGGCAGCGCGGTGATGATGCGGTTGTCGCGCAGATGCTGCTCGGACACCTCCACCATTCGCGTCATCGTGTAGCGCACACCGGTGGACAGATCAGTCCCGGTATGCGGCGGCGGGTTGAAGCGCGTATCGGCACCGCTCAACTGGCGGTCCTGGCCGGCACGCTCGAGAGCCTTGCGTATTCTTTCCATGGCCTGGCCTGTATTCCTAAATGCCGAACTTGTGCAACAGGACGTACCAGAGCACGTCCAGCTTGATGACGAGGAAGTGCACGAGCAACAGCAGCACAACCAGCACAGCCGGTGCGACCAGCAACGCGCCGATGCGCACCTTGCGCACATGCTGGTGATCCTCGGCCGTCTCGATGAGCGGGATCTCGGCGATCGGCGGCGCACCCTGCACGCGCTCCAGCGCGCGTGCGCTGGTGATCGATCCATCCATTGACTCGGCAACCTGCGGCCAGCCGAGGCCGACGGCCAGCACCAGCACGATCAGCAGGGCAAGCAGTACCGGCCGGTTGGGACTGGAGGGCAGCAGCGGGGTATCAGGCGGCTCGACAAGGGAGAAGCGCTCGCCCTTGCTCTGCGTCTCCATGGCCTGACCCATCTTGGAGACAAAGGACTTCTCGCGGGCCTGCTGGTAACTCATGGTGGCGCTGTTCAGCCGCCGGTAAAGGGCGCTCAGTTCCTTCTCGACGTCACTGCTGCGGAAGGCCTTGCGTTCGATCTCGTCGCGCCGCTTGCGCAGCTCAGCCTGCTTGCTGACCAGCGAACGCTCCTGCGATTCCATGGTCTCGCGCTGGGCACGGATCTGGATGTAAACGGGGTTGTCCGCTTTCAGGCTGCCGATCTGTGCATCGCTGTACGACGTGGCCGGCTTCTGCTCCAGCGATGCGACCTGGCGCTCCAGGCTCTTCACCTCCGGGTGGTCCGGGCCGTACTTTTCGCGCGCCTTGGAGAGCTCCATGCGTGCATTGGCAAGCACCGCAGCGGTAGCGCCCAGCTCCACGTTGGTGCCGAGCTGTGCCTTGACGGCCTCGAGGTCGCGCCGCGTGCGCACCACGTCCGGATGATCGGCGCTGTAGCGGCCTTCGAGCATGGCCAGCTGGGTCTGCAGGGCCTTGAGCTGGTCTTCGGGAGCCGTGACTGCCTTGCCGTCCGGCAGAATGGTGGTGCCTACCGGACTGAGCTTGGCCAGTTCGGCATCCAGCATGATCTTGTTCTCCCGGGTCGCCTGCAGCTGCCGGTCGATCTCCTGGATCTCGTTGCTCAGGTTCTGGGCCACCTGCATGTTGAAAGCCATGAGCTCGGGCAGGCTGCCCTCATTGTCCCGCTTGATCTTGGCAATCTGCGTCTCGAGTTCGCGCACCTCCGCATCGAGCCGGGCCACCTCTTCGTCCATGAAGCGGCTGGTCTGGGCGGTCTGCTCGGTACGCGAGCGGACGTTCTCGCCCATGTACAGGGATACCAGCTCGTTGGCGACGGCCCGGGCCGTCTCGGGCGTTTCGTGTTCGAAACCGAGCCTGAAGGCAATCGTGCTCGCCACCTGTTGACCGGCGGCATTTGGCTGCTGCACATCGATGATGTCGATGCTCATGCTTTTTTCGACATCGGGAACGAGCAGCAGTGTGGGCAGGTACTTGCGCTCCTCCGGAAACAGGTTGAACTTCTCGATGATCCCGGCCAGGTTGCTGCGGGTCATTACGCGCTGATTGATGTACTGGATCTGCCGGGCGGCAAAGGTGGTGACGGTGGTCGGCACCAGGCCCGGGGGAATCTCCGGATCCTCGATCAGGATCACGGCCGTTGAGGTATAGGCATTCGGCCACATCACGATGCCGACGATGCCGGCAAGAAGCAGGCTCGCCGCCATGACCGCAGCTGGCTTGCCACGTCGTTTCAGGGCGTCGATATAGTCGCCAAAGGTCCGGCTGTCGTCTTCTGGAAGCGCTATCTCAAAGGCCATATGGGATCGGCTCTATCTATGGTCGTTATATGCAGGGTCACGCATGGCCCGGCAATGCTAGCGGCCGGTCATTAAGTTGTCTGTGATCACCGGCGCAAATCATGCTCGGGCAGCGGGGATATACGGGAGTCCTCGGGGCAGATATCGTGAACCAAATCCAGAAAACCGCCCTAGTTGGTTGATAAGTCTACCACCGGGCATCGGGTCAGGCGTTACGGTGTGTACAGGAATCCGGAGCGGAAAAAGAAAAGGCGCCCTTGAGGGCGCCCTTCCGGCAGAGACGATTGGCCCCGGGATCAGGCAGCGGTACGGCGGATACGACGTACAGCCAGCCCGGCGACAGCCGTGCCGAGGAGCCAGATGGCCGGCGGGGCAGGTACGGCCTGGGCGCCGCCGAAGAAGGCACCCGTGTAGCAGTTCTTGCCCGACTCGCGATCGCCACAGTCACCAAAGCTGAAACCGTTGACATAGACCGCGAAGAAGGAAGGACCCTGCGGCGAACTGCCCGAAGACAGGCCCACATAGCTCATGACCGTATCCAGGTCGACGCCGGTAACCGACAGAGTCAGCGGATTGTGACCGCTGCTGCCCTGATGGTTGGCAATGAGGTCGTAGGTACCAAAACCGGATACCAGGCCATTGTGCCCGGCCTGCCAGCCAGCGGGCATGGCGGTGACGTTATCGATCGTCGTGCCCACATCGCCCACTACATTGAATGCGAACTTCTCGATGCCGAAGCCCTCGCCCGCTATATCCAGCAGCGGCTGCAGGGCAGTGATCGTGAAATCGATGGCACCGTCAACACCATCGGCGATGGTGACCTGCAGATAGTTGACACCATCCGGCAAGCCGCTCGACTGATCGAGATAGAAAGAGACAGAGGCAGCCTGACTCGATGTCGCGCTGAACAGGCCGATCAGAAGTGCCGCCGCAAGTTGCCGCTTGGCCATGGCCGTTATCCCTCTATGAATCGTGCACCCATCAAGTGGGTCGCTTATGTGTTCTTGAGTCTTACTCTAATGGCGGCGCATCAAAGCTGCAAATCCAATTTGCCATAATCAAGGGTGATTAGCGGAGCATCTTTGCAATGCTGCACCCCACAAGCGGGCCAGGCTGGCATAAAAATCGCCCCAGTCGGCCAGCCGCTGCGCTTCCTCAGCCGAGGGTGGCCGCCCGAAATAGGCCTTGAGCAGCCTCGCGGCCAGCGAAACCGGCAGCTCATGGTGCACAAGTACTACGGCAAGATCAAACCAGAACTCATTGAATCCGCTGTATTCCCAGTCGATCAGCCAGAGCGGGCCCGCGGATTCGGGGCCGGCGACGAAATTGTCGGCCACCGGGTCATTGTGGCAGAAGACCAGGGCTGACTGTGGATCCCGGCAACTGTCCAGCTGCCGCCGGGCGGTATCCACCAGCCCGCTCGCCTCGGGCCCCGCCAGGCGTGCATAGCGCTCGAGGGCAGCATGGAGATCCAGTGCGGGCGCCGTGATTTGCGCGGAATGGACCCGCCGCAGCAAGGCCGCAGCCCGGTCCAGATTCGCAGCCTGCCCGAGATCTGCAGCCTGCCATGGCTCACCTTCGACATGGCGGCGGAGCAAGAGACCGCGTGCCGGGTCCGCCACGATCGGTGCCGGGCCAAGCCCGGCCGCCGCGACGGCCTCGAGCTGCGCGAACTCGGCAGCCCGGTCGAGACCCATCGCTGCGGCAGCCGGTTGATCGATGCGCAGCACCGCACGCTCGCCGGCAAGCTCCACCAACCAGCTGTGCGCCAGCGGACCACGCCGCAGGGGGCGGATCAGTATGCCGTCATGAACATGCAGGGCGGCGAGCGCCGCGTCTGGCGTCATGGCGCACGCTTCAGCATCGCCTGTCGCCACCGGCGGTAACCGACGACGATCAGCACGAGGTACAGGCCAAACAGCGCCGCGGTCAGGTAGAGGCCACGATTCAGGAACACGCCGAGCGAGAGACAGTCGATCACGAACCAGTACAGCCAGTTTTCCAGCACCTTGCGGGCGACCATCCAGGTTGCCAGCAGCGAACCCCAGGTGATCAGGGAATCCAGATGCGGCAGGGAGGCTGCGGTATTTGCCTGGAGCAGCGAGCCGGTGACCAGCGACAGCAACCCGACCAGCAGCAGCGCCCCGGCATGCCGGCGCCAGGGCCAGGTGTGCACGCGCAGTGCGCCGCCCTCGGCGGTCGGCCGCCATGCCCACCAGCCATAGCCGGCCATCACGACATAGAAGACCTGCAAGGCGGCCTCCATGTACAGCCGCTCATTGCCCAGCAGCGCGACATAGATCAGCGAACTCAGCATCGCCGCCGGCCAGCAGCCCGGATGCTCGCGTATTGCCAGCAACAGGTAGACCACGGCCAGCAACACGGCCACGACTTCCCACGGCGAAGTCGCCGCCACGAAGCCGGCGAACGCCATATCGAGCCCCAGCCCTGCCCCCTCCGCCATCGCCTCAGACGCTGGGCGGATTGCGGATATCGAGATCCGCATTGACGAACTTGGCCACCAGCACGACGGGATGCACACGCTCCATCGCCGCCTGCGTGCAGCGGCTTACCGCCGCCATCACCGCTGCAAACTCGCCGCGCAGCTGGGTACTCAGCTGGTTGGTGACCATCTCGATACCCGGCTCCCGGCGCAGTTCATGGATGAAGTCGGTAATGGGCCCGACGAAGTCGGCCTGCAGGGGGTAGAGACTCAGTTCGACCGTGATGCGCATGTCGGAAACTCCTCAATCAAAGCGGTAACGAAGCGTCAGCCCGGCCTGGCGCGGATCGCCGTTGCGGGTATAGAGCTGCGGACTGAACTCCGGCGGCTCGTTGCCGAAGTAGAAGCCGCGCACGGCGTAGTCTTCATCCAGCGCGTTGCGCAGCCAGGCCTCGACGCCCCACTGCCCCCACTCGCGTCCGGCACGCAGGTCCAGCACCTGGTACGGGCTGGTCTGAGGGTCGTTGCAGTCTGCCGACTGGCAGTAGTCGATGGTGTAGCGACCCTTGCCGCTGTAGTCGGCACGCAGGAACCAGCCCTGCGGCAATTGCCAGCTCGCATTGAACGCAAAGGTGTACCTGGGCGCGTGGGCGAGTTCGCTGCCCTCGAGTTCGGGACGCAGGCTGAAGTCACCGATCTCCGTGTGCAGCAGGCCGAGCGCGGCACCCAGCCTCAGCGTGGGCAGCGCCTGCCAGCCGGCCTCCAGCTCGACGCCGCGCGTTTCGGCATCGCTGGCGTTGTCGGTGACGAATACATAGGTGGTGGGATCGCCAAGCCGCAACTGCGCCGGCACCTTGATCTGCGGGTCGTCGCGCTGCTGCATGAAGAAGCTGAGCGCCATCGTCCAGCCCGCCCCGGCCGGCGCCATGCGCAGCCCCACCTCGTAGTCCCACAGGGACTCGGGACCGTACTCCAGGTTTCCCGCATCGAGGTTGAAGTCCGGAAACTCGTCGAAGTCGATGCCGGCCAGGCTGGTGTTGAAACCGCCCGCCTTGTATCCCCGGGCGATGCGCGCCCAGACGGTCGCGCCGGCTTGCACCTCGTGGCTCAGGCCGAGTTCACCGCCGAGCATGCTGTCCCGCGGATCGAAGCGGCTGTCGTAGTTGTCGCGATAGCGTGCGGCGCGCTGTTCCCAGCGCAGGCCCGCGGTGGCCGTCAGGTTGTCCGAGAGCGGTCGCGAGAGCGCCCCGAACAGCGCCACGCTGGTCGCCGAGTAGTCGCTGCTGGCGCTGGTATCGAGCAGCAGGTCGGCGCCGCAGGTGACCGCATCGCAGACACCCTGGTCGTGGCGTGCGTTGGACTCATCGAGATCGAGCACGTAGATGCCGGTTACCCAGTCGGCGCCAAGAATCCGGCTGTCCGGCCCGGAGACCAGCCGCAACTCCTGGTTCACCGTATCGCGTTCACGGTCGAAGGCCTGCGTGAATGAGTAGACGTATGGCGCCCAGTAGTCCGGATTGCCCCAGTCGGCATCGAAACCGAACTGCATGTCAGAACGGGCGACACCGGTGATGCTGACCAGCTCGCCGATGCCATCGAGCTGATAACTGATGCGCAGGGCGCCGGCATCGGTCTGCTGCGCATCGCGGCCGGGCTGGTCGGACCAGGTGGTGAAGCCGTTGTCGATGGCAAACGCATCGTAGCCGTTGTCGAGATCCACATGCAGGCCGGTGAAATCGATGCGCAAGGCCTCGCCGGACTGCCAGCGCAGCTTGCCGCGCACACTCAGCTCATCGCGCCGGTTGGTGTCGTCGCGACCCAGATACGGGTTGCGGCGAAAGCCGTCGCTGTCGTATTGCTGGACAGCCAGACGATACGCGAGTGACTCGTCCGTGCCGGGCACTGCGCCACCCACCACGGCGCCGAGGGCACGCGTGTCATCGCTGCCACCGGTGAGCTCCACCTCCGCGACGGGGTTCAGGGACGGCGCGTTGCTCTGCACGTAGATCAGGCCAGCCAGTGCATTGGCGCCGTAGCGCACACCCTGCGGCCCGCGCAGCACCTCGATGTCCTGCAGATCGAAGGTGGTCGCCACCGCACCGATGCCGGACAGGTCGATGTCGTCGATGACAAAGCCCACCGAGGGGTTCGGTGCGCCATCGTATTGCTCGAGCTCGCCGGTGCCACGGATCTGGAAATAGCGCGCGCGAGACCCTTCGCCGCTCCAGTTGAAGTTCGGCACCAGGCCAGTGAGTTCCTCGAAGTGCTGCAGCGAGGCCGCACCGATCACCGCCGCATCCAGCTGCGTCACGCTCACCGGCACCGTGGCCAGCTCCGCCTCGCGCAACTGCGAGGCCAACACGATGATCTCCGGCACAGGAGCGGCTTCAGCCGCGGCCGACAAGAAAAGAATCGCGGCTGAAGCCGCTCCCCGCGTGCACGCGCCCATCCCGGCAAATCTCCTGTAAGGGACGATCCGGGGGTTGCGACAGCAGGGGGAACAACGATGGCAGTTCGTCTTGTCCCTACGCCGGTACTAGCCGGATCAGGTTCAGAGGGTTCCCTTCTGGATCTCAGGCCGGCCCGCTGATGCGGTACGGCCACCCCTAAGACTGGCGGGCAGGATAACACGATCGTGAAAATTCATTGAATCAGGGCTGAAGGCGCTCCTACAATACGCGGCATGAAAACACATGATTACAAGGCTATCGACGCGGTCGTGAACATCTGGACCGACGAGGCACTCGCCGCGCGGCCCAAGTGGGGTACGGATTTCT
>JAHDYN010000064.1 GCA_023383735.1 Gammaproteobacteria bacterium
TCGGCGCGCTGGCGAAGCGCGCGCGCGTGGCGCCCTCGGTGTTGCGCTACTACGAAAAGGAAGGCCTGCTGAGTCCGGGGCTGCGCACGGCAGCCGGCTACCGGCTCTACGGGCCCGAGGCGGAACGCACGCTGCTGTTCATCAACCGCGCCAAGCGCCTGGGATTCTCGCTGGACGATATCCGGCAGTTTCTCGCGGCCGAGCAGCCGGCGCCGGCAACGGGCCGGAAGAAAACCGGGAAGAGCAAGGCAGCGCAGGGTGGCAATGTCGCCCGGATCGCCGAGGACCGCTTCCTGGAGATCGAGCGCCGGCTCACCGAACTGCTGGTTCTGCGGCATGAGCTCGAGGTCTTTCTGCGCGAGATGTCCGGCCAGCTGCCGGCTGCAGACGGCGCCCGGGAACTCTATCGCCGGCTGGTCGACCAGGTCTGCGGCCACAAGAGCACGCCGCGTACCGAAGCCGCCTCGCTGCGCTCGCTGATGAAGCGCATGGGCTGTGCGCTCGCGTCGTGGGACCGGGGCGACGTGCTGGAGGTGCTGCGCGGCCGGCATATCCATGTCTGGCGCGAGCCCGACGGCTACACCGTCCTGATACCGGGTGACGATGCGCGGATCGGCGTCGCGCTACAGCAGATCGCCGCCTCCGAAGCCGGCTGCTCCGCCCACGCCGAGCCGCAGGTGGAACACACCGCCGAAGGCTATGTCTTCTCGGCCCACGGCGACAACGCCTTCCTGTTCGCACAGTTCTTCCTGGCCCTGGAACATCGCCCGGCCTCCTGACCCGGCCCCCTTGACCCTGAAGCTGCCTTCAAGGTCGATCATGGCACCCTGCAACCCGGATATGCCGGGCTGGCGAGGAGTGTCCTGCGATGAATACGACTGTAGCGCCCACCGGGCCAAGCCTGCGTCTCAAGATCGGCGGCATGGACTGTGGCAGCTGTGCGCTGACCCTGGAACAGGCCCTGCGCGGCATGCCGGGCGTCACGGCGGTATCCGTCAACTTCACCACCGAGACCCTGGAAGCCAGCGGCCCGGTCCAGCGCGATGCCGTCGAAGCGAAGATCCGCAGCCTCGGCTACCACATCGTCGAGGGCACCGGGCCCAGACAGGCGCCCCGGCCTGAACTGCGCGGACTCAACGGTTTCCTGCGTTTCCTGTACGCCGAACGGCGCACGAAGATCGCGCTGCTGGTCACGGCCCACCTGATTGCCGTTGCGCTCGCCGGCATGGTGTTCGGCACGGACTTCACGGAAATCGCCCTGCTGGCAACCGTCGTCATCATCGGCGCACCGATCCTCTACAAGGGCCTGCGCTCGCTGCTGATCGCGAGGCACGTCACCATCGACCTGCTGATGGGCGTGGCCTCGGTCGGTGCGGTGGCCATCGGCGAGACGGGTGAAGCGGCCGCGGTGGTGCTGCTCTTTACCCTCGGCGAAGCGCTCGAAGCCTACAGCGCCGAGCGCTCGCGGGATGCGCTGCGCAGCCTCCTGTCGCTGCAGCCCGATGAAACCACCGTGCTGGAGGCGCACCACGGCGACCACGGCCCGCCGGCGGCAAAGGCCGAACACAAGCACGGGCCGGACTGCAACCATGAGGGCCACGGCCACCAGAAGCACCAACCCGCCGTGCATTACCACCAGCGCCGCCACCCCACCTCCTCGGTGGCAGTCGGCGCGCGCATCCTGGTGAAACCCGGCGAACGCATCCCGCTGGACGGCCAGATCATCGAGGGCAGCTCGAGCGTCAACCAGGCCGCCGTCACCGGCGAGAGCATGCCGGTGGACCGCGCGGCGGGTGACGAGGTGCTGGCCGGCACTGTCAACGGCGCAGGCGCGCTGACCATCAACGTGCTGCGCGTGGCCGGTGACTCCACCGTCGCGCGGATCGCGGGCATGGTGGAAAAGGCGCTGGCTGAGCGCACCCCCGCCGAGCGCTTCATCGACCGCTTTGCCCGCTGGTACACGCCGCTGGTCTGTGCGCTGGCCGCCCTGATCGTGGCCATTCCGGTACTGGTCTTCGGCCAGCCCTTCCTCGACCTGCCGGACGGCACGCACGGCTGGCTCTATCGCGGACTCGCGATGCTGATCATCGCCTGCCCCTGCGCGCTCATCATCAGCACGCCGGTCACGGTCGTCAGCGCGCTCACCCGGCTCGCTTCACTCGGCGTGCTGGTCAAAGGCGGCGCACAGCTCGACCGCATGGCCAACGTGCACATCATCGCCTTCGACAAGACCGGCACGCTGACCGCGGGCCAGCCCGCGGTCACCAGCATCCTCGGCCGCGACTGCCGGCATGAGGCGGTTGCAGCCAACGACTGCAGCGTCTGCGAGGATGTGGTGGCCGTGGCTGCCGCCGTCGAGCAGGCATCGGAGCATCCGCTCGCCCAGGCAGTCGTCGCCTCGGCGCAGTCGATGGGCGTGTCCGGCCGCTTTCCGCAGGCGACCGGCATCACGGCACACGTCGGCCGCGGCGTATCCGGCGAGGTATCCGGCGAACGGATTTCGGTCGGCACCCACGAGCTCTTTGCGCATGGCGACAACTGCGCCGAACAGATCTGCGGCAGCGCTGCCGCCATGCAGTCCTCCGGAAAGACGGTGATGCTGGTCGGACGCGGCAACGGCATGCTCGGCTTCATCGGTGTGGAGGATCAGCCGCGCGCGGAAAGCCGGGCTGCGCTGGCCGAGCTGCACGCGCTGGACCCCCGCATGAAGACGGTCATGCTGACCGGCGATCACCGCAACGTCGCCGAATCGGTGGCTGCGCAGATCGGCGGGCTCGACGAAGTCCGTGCCGGCCTGCTGCCCGAAGACAAGCTCGGCGTGATCCGTCAGCTGCAGGCGGAGGGCACCGTGGCCATGATCGGCGACGGCATCAACGACGCGCCGGCGCTGGCGCAGGCCGACATCGGCATCGCGATGGGCGGTGGCGGCACGGCGCAGGCCATGGAGACGGCCGACGTCGTGCTGATGCAGGACGATCTGCGCAGCATTCCGCTGGTGCTGCGCGTGAGCCGGCAGACGCGCAGCGTGGTGCAGCAGAACATCGCGCTGAGCCTGATACTGAAGCTCGCCGTCCTCGGGCTCGCCATCCCCGGCATCGCAAGCCTGTGGCTCGCCGTGCTGGCCGACGTGGGTGCGACGCTGATCGTGACGCTGAACGGCATGCGCCTGCTCCGGGCACGCTGATCAGGGCGTGCCGCAGGATCAGGCCGAAGCAGCCGTCTTCGGCTCCGGCACCTTGATGAACATGAACCACAACCAGACCAGCGCAGTCAGGAACGCACCGCCGAGCATCGGGGCCGAGGGCACCACGCTGTAGACCAGCCCGCACAGGATCGGCCCGAAGATCATGCCGACCGTGGGTGCAGCCGAGAGCAGACCGGCCACCGCGCCCTGCTCCGCGGTGGTAACGCTGAGGCTGCCCGCGGCATTCAGCGCCGGCGCACAGAAGCCGAAACTGAAACCGAACAGCGCGTAGCCGACATACAGGGCCAGCACACCCGGTCCATACGCGATGATGAGCAGGGCGATCACCATGACGCCGAAGCCGAGCTTGAGCATCGTCGCCGGCGTGGCCTTCCAGCGTTGCAGCACGACCGCCTGCACGAGCACGGTCACGAAGGCCATCGACAGCAGCGCCACCATCATCGTGTGCTGGATGTCGACCGTTTCGGTCAGGCCGAAGCGGTCGGCGATGAAACCGGAAGTGATGGTCTGTATGCCGGTGAACACCCCGAAGACCACGAACCAGCCCACCAGGTAGGGCAGGATGCGCGGATCGAACACGCGCAGTTTTGCCGTCGGGCCGCTCTCCACGTGGCGCACGGGTTCGCGCAGACCGCGGTATGCCCAGAAACCGGCAGCCGCCGCGAGCATCGCTGCCGCGTACATCGGGAAGACCGGACTGACAAACACCAGCGCGCCGCCGAAGGCCGGACCGAGGATCGTGCCGAGGCCGCCCGACATGCCGACCAGCGCCATGCCCTGGGCGCGCGAGCTTTCATCCGTGGTGTCGGCAATATAGGCCGTGGCCGCCGGACTGACGCCACCGACGACGATGCCGTAGGCCAGCCGCAATACCAGCAGCAGGACGAACAGGGGCCCGGCCGAAATCCAGCCCCACAGGCCGGCCTGCACACCCAGTGCCAGCGCCGCGTAGCCCAGCGTGTAACCCGCGAGCCCGATCAGGTAAACGGTACGCCGGCCCATGGACTGGCTGGCCGTACCCCAGCGCGGTGCGGAGAACGCCAGCATGACGTTCGAGGCCGCGATGATGAAACCGAGCTGCCACTCCTCGATGCCGAGCTGGCGGGCCAGCGGCGCAAAGATGACAAACAGCAGGGACTGGCCCATTCCATAGGTAATGAGGCCGACCAGCAGGATCAGACGATCCCGCGGCAGGGAAGCAGCCACAGAGAAGCTCCTGTATTTCTCGAGATCCGACGAGCGGAGGTCAGGGGGTCGCTAGGATATGCGAAATCTGCCGTCGCTGGTACGGCACGACCTCGAGATGCTCTTCTGCAGCGTGCGCCGCCTTGAGTCGCCGCCAGTAGTCCGGGTCCAGCAACGCGGCGTGATACTTGAGAAATTCATCGCGCAGTTCGCCGCGCAGGCCCAGGAACTCCAGGAACTGCGCCGGAAACACGTCTTCCGGCCCCACGTAGAACCACGGCTCGGCGCGCATCTCCTCATCGTGATCGCGCGCTGCGGGCAGGTCCCGGAACCGGCACTCGGTCACCAGGCACAGCTCGTCATAGTCGTAGAAGATCACCCGGCCATGGCGCGACACGCCGAAATTCTTCAGCAGCAGATCGCCGGGAAACACGTTGCTGAGCGCCAGATCACGGATCGCCTGGCCGTAGTCACGGATCGCACGGCGCGCGGCTGCGGGTTCTGCCTCGCGCAGGTAGACATCCAGCGGCTTGAGGCGGCGTTCCAGATAGCACAGGTCGATGATCAGGTCGTCGCCGTCGAGACGACAGGTATTGGCAGCCGATTCCAGCAGCTCTTCGAGCAGCGCCGGTGCAAAGCGTGCACGCGGGAAGCGCAGGCGGCGGAACTCCTGCGCATCGACCAGCCGGCCGACGCGGTCGTGACGGAACACGAAGCGGTACTTCTCCATCACCTCCTCGCGTGAGGAGGTCTTCGGGTACGCGAAGCGATCGCGGATCACCTTGAAGACCAGCTCGCTGGAGTTGAGCGTGAACACCACCATGACCATGCCGGGCACGCCCTCGGCATGCACGAACGGGTCGGTGGAGGCAGCGAGGTGGCGGAACAGGCTGCGGTAGCGCTCGGTCTTGCCCTGCTTGGCGCGGCCGAGCACGGTGTACAGCTCGTCGACGGGCTTGCCCGGCATGATCGAGCAGAGCCAGCGCACCACCGGCTCGACCACCGCCAGGTCGGCGTGGAAGTAGGAACGCGAAAAGCCGAACAGCGGGCGCAGCTCGTAATCCGAAATCATCACCGTGTCGGCAACGATGCCGGATTCGGGATGTGCAAAGGCGATCACCAGCGGAAAGGTCCAGCCCTCGCCACCGATCCTGCCCACCACATAGGCGCGGGTGGCGCGGTAAAAAACCGGCTCCAGCACTTCAAGGCGGACCGGCTGCGGCGCGAGTCCGCGCACCGCCAGCACGCTGCTGATCTCCGCGCTGATGAAGCCTGCCGCACGGGCGGCATCATGCAGTTGCGCCGCCCACGGCAGGCCGGCCAGCAGGGATGCAAGGCCCTGTTCGAGCCCGTCCTGCAGACTGATCCCGACGACCGGCGCCGCCTTCTCGTGCGGCTCGCCGGCTTCGGCGACGAACTCCACGGCCGGGTTCACGCCGATGGTTGCGAAGACCTTGCGTGTCAGGGAATTGAAGAAGGTGTGGTGGAACTGGCGGTCGGGGCACTCCGCGGTCAGCCGGGCGTATTCCGTCCTGGCGGCATTCCAGGTGGCCTCCTCCGCGATGTGCCGGCCCAGCGTGCCGACCAGTCCGGCCAGGCAGCGTTCGACGCGATGATCGTACAGCTCGATGCGCTCAACGGCATCGCGCTGGCCGAGCTGCCACTCGCGCGCCTCGAAACGCCGCTGCGCACGACGCGTGATGCCGCGAAAGCCCTCGTTGTAGTCCTCGAAGGCGGCGAAGATCGCCTTCGCCGCACGCACGGCGAGTGCGTGAACGGCAGGATCGTGACTACTGCCGTCCATCGCCCTCACCGGGAGCGCTGCATGCGCGGTTCTCAGTGGCCGGCAGCACGAAACTGCTCGGCTTCGGTGCTGCCGGCCATCGCCGTGGTGGAGGCGCCACCACCGGAAATCACCGTCTGCACCGCGTCGAAATAGCCGGTACCCACGAAGGCCTGGTGCCGCACGGCGCGGAAACCATGCGCCTCGTTGGCGAACTCGCGCTCCTGCAGGTCCGAGTAGGCGTACATGCCATCCTGGCGGTAGGCACGCGCCAGTTCGAACATCGACAGGTTGAGCGCGTGCCAGCCGGCCAGGGTGATGAACTGGAAGCGATAACCCATCGCCGCGAGCTGCTCACGGAAATCCCGCAGCCGCTCGACCGGCAGGTTGGCGCGCCAGTTGAAGGACGGCGAGCAGTTGTAGGCCAGCAGCTTGCCCGGGTACTTCGCGTGGATCGCCTTTGCAAAGCGCTCGGCCTGGGCGAGGTCCGGCTTCGAGGTCTCGCACCAGATCAGGTCCGCATAGGGCGCATAGGACAGGCCGCGATCGATGGCCTGCTCGATGCCTGCGCGCGCCTCGAAGAACCCGTCCTCCGTGCGCCCGCCGGTCAGAAACTGCGCATCGCGGCTGTCGAAATCAGCCTGCAGCAGGTTGGCCGCATCGGCATCCGTGCGCGCGACCAGCACCGTCGGCACGCCCATCACATCGGCCGCGAAGCGCGCGGCGACGAGCTTGTTGATCGCATCCTGGGTCGGCACCAGCACCTTGCCACCCATGTGTCCGCACTTCTTGGCGGACGAGAGCTGGTCTTCGAAGTGCACGGCCGCGGCACCGGCGCGGATCAGCGACTTGGTGAGCTCGAAGGCGTTCAGGTTGCCGCCAAAGCCGGCCTCGGCATCGGCGATGATCGGCGCCAGCCAGTCGATGCGCTCATCACCCTGCATGTGGTGGATCTGGTCGGTGCGCAGCAGCGCGTTGTTGATGCGCTCGACCATCTTCGGCACGGAGTCGACCGGATAGAGGCTCTGGTCGGGATACATCTCGCCGGCGCTGTTGCCGTCGCCGGCCACCTGCCATCCCGAGCAGTAGATCGCCTTCAGCCCGGCCTGGATCTCCTCGACCGCCTGGTTGCCGGTCATCGCACCCAGGGCGGAAACCACGGTCTCGGTATGCAGCAGGCGCCAGAACTTCTCCGCGCCGAGGCGGGCCAGCGTGTGCTCGACCTGCACCGAGCCACGCAGACGAACCACTTCCTCCGCGGCATAGGGCCGGGTGATGCCCGCCCAGCGCGGGCTGTCTGCCCAGTCGCGGCGGAGTTGGTCGGCATCGTTGCGCTTGCTCATGGCGAAATCCTCGAAGGGTTTAATCGGTGTCAGGAAAGTCTTTCGTAGGCTGGCAGCGTCAGGAACTCGTCGAAGTCCGGCGCACGGATCATCGTGGCGAACATCTCTGCGGCAGTGTCGAAGTGCCCGGACTGGAAGCGCTCGGCGCCGATTTCGCCGGCAATCACCTGCAGTTCCTCACGCAGGGTCGCGGCAAAGCGCTCGATGGTGACCGGCCGGCCATCGCTGGTATGCGCGCCGTGGCGCACCCACTGCCAGACCTGCGCCCGGCAGATCTCCGCGGTGGCTGCGTCCTCCATCAGGTGATAGAGCGGCACACAGCCCTGCCCGCCCAGCCAGGCCTCGAGGTACTGCAGGCCGACACGGATGTTGTGCCGCAGACCTTCGTCGGTGATCGGCCCGTCGGGCACGCGCAGCAGGTCGGCCGCCGTCACCACGACATCGTCGCGGCTGACCTCAAGCTGGTTGGGGCCGGTCATGACGGTTGCGAAGGCTTCGAGGGCAACGGCCGCAAGACCGGGATGGGCGATCCAGGTGCCATCGTGCCCAGCTTGCGCTTCGCGCAGCTTGTCGGCGCGGACGCGGGCCATCGCCGCCTCGTTGGCGGCCGGGTCGTTCTTGACCGGAATCTGTGCCGCCATGCCGCCCAACGCAAGCGCGCCACGGCGATGACAGGTGCGGATCAGCAGGTCCAC
>JAHDYN010000065.1 GCA_023383735.1 Gammaproteobacteria bacterium
TTCGTGCAGGGCCAGGGCGATCCGGTAACGCTCGGCACGGCGCTGCTCGATCTGCTCGAGAATCCAGGCAACCGCCAGCTGCTCGGCGAGCGCTTTCGTGAACTGGGCGCTGGATTGCGCCACGCGGCGAGTGAGCGTGCGGCGGATGCCGTGCTCGCGATGCTCGGGCGGGGCTGAGTTCCGGGCCGGGCGGGTCTTCAGGCGCTCGGCAAGCGGCCCGGCTCCGTATAATCCCGCCTTCCATGTATCCCTGTGTGACATCGAATGATCCGGGCAGTCGCGCCCTCACCGTGGCCGGCATCGATGAGGCCGGGCGCGGGCCGCTGGCGGGGGCTGTGGTCGCGGCCGCCGTGGTGCTGGCTCCCGGCCAGGTTCTTGCGGGAGTCCGTGATTCCAAGCAGCTCAGCGCCGCACAGCGCGAGGCACTGGTGGCGGGGATCCACGGCAGCGCTCTCGACTGGTCGATCGGCATCGCCACGCATGCGGAAATCGATGCACTCAATATCCTGCACGCGACCATGCTGGCCATGTCCCGCGCTTTTGCCGGGCTGCGCCTGCTGCCCGGGCTGGTCCAGATCGACGGCAACCGCGCACCGCCGCTCGCCGGATTTTCCGGAACGGTGGAGACCGTGGTGGGTGGTGACCGGCGCTGTCCGGCCATCTCGGCGGCTTCGATACTCGCCAAGGTACATCGCGACCGGCTGATGCTGGAGCTGCATGCCGAGTACCCGGACTATGGTTTCGACCGGCACAAGGGTTACCCGACTGCGGCGCATCGGGCTGCATTGCTGTCGCTGGGGCCCTGCCCGGCGCACCGGCGCAGCTTCGCACCCGTGCGCGCCGCATTGAATGGCACGGCACGGCAGCCGGGGGAAGCCGGGTGATGACGGCGCCGGGTTTCGTGCACCTGCATGTGCATACGGAATATTCGCTGATCGACAGCGTCGTTCGCCTGCCGAACCTGGTCGAGGCGGTGGCGGCAGCCGGCATGCCGGCGGTCGCAATCACCGACCAGAGCAACCTGTTCGGCCTCGTCAAGTTCTATCGCGAGGCACTGGATGCCGGCATCAAGCCGGTGATCGGCGCAGAGGTCCGGGTGACGGGCCATGAAGAACTCGCCGACGTCGCGCGACTGGTGCTGCTGTGCCGGAATGCGGCCGGCTACCGCAGCCTGTCCCGCCTGCTCAGCCGTGCATGGCTGGAAGGCCAGGACAATGGCATCCCCCGGGTGCATGCCAGCTGGTTCGAAGCTGGCGCTGCCAACGGACTGATTGCCCTGTCGGGCGGGCCGCACGGCGTGCTCGGCCACACGTTGCTGAGCGGGCCGACCGAGCGGGCAGAGCGTGCGGCAGCAGCGTACCGGACGTGGTTCGGCGACGATTTCTACATCGAACTGCAGCGCACCGGCCGGCCTCATGAACACGCCTATGTCGAGGCGGCCACACGGTTTGCCAGCCGGATGGGCCTGCCGGTGGTGGCCACCAACGATGTGTGTTTCCTGAAGCCCGATGAGTTCGATGCGCATGAGGCGCGGGTGTGCATCCAGCAGGGGCGAACCCTTGCGGACCCGGGCCGTCCGCGCCTGTACAGCGAACAGCAGTACCTGCGCACGCCGGCCGAGATGCAGCTGCTGTTTGCCGATCTGCCGGAAGCGCTGGCGAATTCGGTGGAGATCGCCAGGCGTTGCAATGTCGCGCTCAGCCTCGGTGAGACGCATCTGCCCGATTACGCGGTGCCCGACGGCTTGCTGCCCGCGGACTTTCTCCGTCAGCAGGCCGAAGCGGGGCTCGCCGCGCGGCTCGCCGAGGCAGGCCCCGGGCAGATCAACGGGCCGGTCACGGGCTATGAGCAGCGGCTGGCCGATGAGCTAGCAGTGATCTGCCGGATGGGCTTTGCCGGCTACTTCCTGATCGTTGCGGACTTCATCCGCTGGGCGAGGGAGCACGATATCCCGGTGGGTCCCGGTCGCGGTTCCGGCGCGGGCTCGCTGGTGGCCTGGGTGCTCGGCATCACCGACCTGGATCCGATCCGCTACGAGCTGCTGTTCGAGCGCTTCCTGAACCCGGAGCGCGTGTCCATGCCGGACTTCGATATCGATTTCTGCATGGAGGGCCGCGACCGGGTCATCGAGTATGTCGGCGAGCGCTACGGGCGTGACCGGGTCTCGCAGATCATCACCTACGGCACGATGGCAGCGCGCGCCGTGGTGCGCGATACGGCGCGCGTGCTTGGCCATCCCTACGGTTTTGCCGACCGCATCGCAAAGCTGATCCCGAATGCGCCCGGTGTGGAAATGACCCTCGGCATCGCCCTGCAGCAGGAGGCCGAACTGGCGGCGCTGTACGCCGAGGATGAGGAGGTCCGCAGCCTCATTGATCTGGCCCGGCAGCTTGAAGGCCTGGTGCGCAACGCCGGCCGCCATGCCGGCGGCATCGTGATCGCGCCGCGGGAAATCACCGAGTTCACGCCGCTCTACCAGGTGGCCGGTGAAAAAACCGCGGTGACCCAGTTCGACAAGGATGATGTGGAGGCGACCGGCCTCGTCAAGTTCGATTTCCTCGGCCTGCGCACGCTGACGATCATCGACCGTGCGGTACGCGTGATCAACGCCGCCAAACTGGCTGCCGCCGAGGCGCCGGTCGATATCCGCCAGTTGCCACTCGACGACCCGGCGACCTTTGCGCTGCTGCAGGCCTGCAAGACCACCGCGGTGTTCCAGCTCGAGTCCTCCGGCATGCGTGACCTGATGCGCCGCCTCCAACCCGACAGCTTCGGCGACATCGTGGCGCTGGTGGCGCTGTTTCGTCCCGGCCCGCTGCAGTCGGGCATGGTCGATGACTTCATCAACCGCAAGCATGCCGATGCCAGCCAGCCGATCGACTATCTGCATCCGGACCTGGAGCCGGTGCTGCGCGAAACCTACGGGGTGATCCTCTATCAGGAACAGGTGATGCAGATCGCCCAGCGCCTGGCCGGCTATTCGCTGGGTGAGGCCGACCTGTTGCGCCGGGCCATGGGCAAGAAAAAGGCCGAGGAGATGGCCATGCAACGCGCCGGATTCACCGACCGCGCCGCAGAAAGTGGCACCGAACGCGCGCGGGCCACGTGGATCTTCGATCTGATGGAGAAGTTTGCCGGATACGGCTTCAACAAGTCGCACTCGGCGGCCTATGCCTTGCTCGCTTACCAGACCGCCTGGCTCAAGGCCAACCATCCGGCTGCCTTCATGACGGCCGTGATGACCACTGAAATGGACAACACGGATGCGCTGGTGGTGCAGAAGCGCGAGTGTGGGGCGCTGGGAATCGAGTTGTTGCCACCCGATGTGAACGAGTCGATGCACGCCTTCACCGTTGACGATGACAACCGTATCCGTTACGGGCTGGGTGCGATCAAGGGCGTGGGGCAGGGTGCCGCGGAACACATCGTCACGCAGCGTAATGAATCCGGCCCCTACCGCAGCCTGCAGGACTTCTGTCGCCGGGTGGGCGGCCAGAGGCTCGGGCGACGACCGGTGGAGGCGCTGATCAAGGCCGGTGCGCTGGACGCGCTCGGTACCAATCGACCCAGCCTGCTGGCTGAACTGCCGCGTGCGATGGATGCCGCGGATCAGGCTGCAGCGGCCGACCGGGCCGGTCAGGAAGACATGTTCGGTGCGCCGGCGAGCGAGCCGGCTGCGGTGCACGGCGTGCCGGAACTCGCCGACTGGGGGCTGGGCCGCAAACTGCAGGCCGAGCGCGAAAGCCTCGGTCTCTATCTCAGCGGTCATCCCTTCGACCAGTACCGTGCCGATCAGCCCTTCATCTGCACGTCGACCATTGCGGCGCTGACCGCGGAACGTCCGCCGGTGCCGGGTGAGTTTCGCGGGCCCACGCGGGAAGTCGTGGTCGGCGGCATCGTCGCAGCGATACGCAAGCGTGGCTCCCGTGTGTCGGTCGAGCTGGACGACGGCACCGGGACCATCGAGGTGGGTTTCTTTCAGGAAGCCTATGAGCGCTGGCGCCACTTGCTGGCCAGTCAGGCGCTGGTGGCGATCAGCGGCTCGGTGCGCTTTGACGAGTTCATCAACGGCTGGCGTGTTGCCGCAAAAGACGTGCTTGATCTGGATCGTCTGGTCGAGGCTCGAGCGACCGGCCTGCTGCTGCGCTGGCGTACCGATGTGGAACGGCATCTGACGGCCGAGACGCTCAGGAATGTCCTCGAGCCGCACCGGCCGGGCCGCTGTGCGGTGACCGTGCACTACCGGCATGATGGCAGCCAGGCACGGCTCGCGCTGGGCAGCGAGTGGTCGATCCGGCCGGCGCGCGAGCTTCGCGAACGTCTGTCAGAGCTGGTCGGGAACGACGGTTTCCGTTTCGTGTACGAGGGGCCGGGCCAGTGAGTGGCCCGGGTGGCTTGTAAGGCATGCGTGCCCCGGTTTAGTGTGGCCGCGCAGCACCCATAGCAGGGAGTCATGGTTCTGAAATTTCTGGATTTTGAGCAGCCCATCGCGGAGCTCGAGGCGAAGATCGACGAGTTGCGTTATGTGGGCGACGATTCCGAGGTCAATATCAGCGACGAGATCGCGCGCCTCAAGGCGAAGAGCGATACGCTCACGCGCAGCATTTTTTCCAGCCTGTCGGCCTGGCAGATCGCCCAGCTGGCCCGCCACCCGCTGCGCCCCTATACGCTCGACTACCTCGGCATCATCAGTCCCGATTTCCAGGAGCTGCATGGCGACCGGATGTTTGCCGATGATCCGGCGATGGTTGGCGGACTCGGGCGGCTGGACGGCAAACCGGTGGTCTACATCGGCCAGCAGAAGGGCCGCGACACCAAAGAGCGCGTGCGTCGCAACTACGGGATGCCCAAGCCCGAGGGTTATCGCAAGGCGCTGCGGCTGCTCCGCATGGCGGAGAAATTCCGCCTGCCGGTGATCACCTTCATCGACACGCCTGGTGCCTATCCCGGCATCGGTGCCGAGGAGCGCGGGCAGAGCGAGGCCATCGCACGCAACCTGTTCGAGATGGCGCACCTCAAGGTGCCGATCATCAGCATCGTGATCGGCGAGGGCGGTTCCGGCGGCGCGCTGGCGATCGGTGTCGCCGATCGCGTGCTGATGCTCGAGTTCAGCATCTATTCGGTGATTTCACCTGAAGGCTGTGCCAGCATCCTCTGGAAGAGTGCCGAAAAGGCCGAACTGGCCGCCGAAGCCATGGGCGTGACGGCGCCGCGACTGCGCGAGCTTGGCCTGGTCGACGAGGTGGTGCGTGAGCCCCTGGGTGGCGCACATCGCGACCCGGCCGCCACCGCCGAGTCCATCCGCGCCACGCTCGTCAGGCACATGCATGATTTCGATGCCGTGGATGTCAATGAACTGCTGCGGCGACGAGCGGCACGCCTGGCCTCGTACGGCAGTTTCCGTGAGAGCTGAGCCGGCCTGAATCGATGCTTGTCAGCCGATGAGCAGCCCGCTTGCAGATATTCCGCAGAGCTTGAGTGAGGCCTTTCCGGGGGGCGCATCGCTGTGCGTCGCGCTCAGCGGAGGCCGGGATTCCTCTGTCCTGCTGCACGCGCTGGCCGGGCTGCGCGAGCGGACTGCCTGGCAACTGCGTGCCGTGCATGTCGATCACGGGCTGCAGCCTGCGGCCGCTGCCTGGGCGCGTCACTGCGCAGCGTTCTGTGCCAGCCTCGGCGTGCCGCTGCGTGTGCAGCAGGTCGTGCCGGCCATCGATGCGGGGCGCGGCCTCGAAGCGGCCGCACGGGATGCGCGTTATGCGGCGCTTGGTGCAGAACTGGGGCCCGGCGAGTGGTTGCTCACCGCCCACCATCAGGATGACCAGCTGGAGACGGTGCTCCTCCATTTGCTGCGTGGCTCCGGCGTGCATGGCCTGGCCGGCATTCCGTCGCGCAGTGATTTCGCGCAGGGTCGGCTGTGCCGGCCGCTGCTCGGCGTGTCCTGCGAGAGCATTGCGGCCTATGCGCAAGAACATGCTCTCGGCTGGATCGAGGACCCGAGCAACGCCGATACAGCGCTCGACCGGAATTTCCTGCGCGCCCGGGTTGTGCCCGAACTGCGGCAGCGCTGGCCGGCAGCGGCCCGGGCGGCCGGGCGCAGCGCCCGGCTGGCCGCGGAAGCGGCAGATCTTCTGGAGGATCTGGCCCGTATCGATGGGGATCTCGTGATGCAGGGAGAGACCCTGCGCCTGCCGCCATTTCGCGAGCTCGGCGCGATTCGGCAGCGCAACCTTGTACGCCATCTCCTCAGACAGCGTGGCTGGCGCATGCCATCCGGACAGCGGCTGGCCGCGGGCCTGCAACAGCTGGTCGAGGCGCGCATGGATCGTCATCCGGTGCTTGCCGGGTCGGGTTATTCGATCCGGCGTTTTCGTGAACGGCTGTACTTCGTTGCAGACAGTCCGGCAGTGGATCAGGCAGGGCCCCATGTCTGGAGTGGCGAGGGCGTATTGCAACTGGGCGGTCCGCGTGGCGAGCTGCAGCTGCAGCCGACCACCGGCGCCGGTCTCGCGGCACGCATCGTCGGTGGCGGATTGCAGGTTGCTTTCCGTGCCGGCGGCGAGGCGATGCGCAGTGATGGGGACGCACATCATCGGACACTGAAGTACCTCTTTCAGCAACATGCGGTGGTGCCGTGGATGCGCAGCCACATTCCTCTGTTGTTTGCGGGCGGCAAGCTGGCTGCGGTTGCGGATCTGTGGCTGGCCGACTGGGCAGTGGCGGGACCGGGCGAGCCTGGTCTGCTGGTGGCATGGGACGGTCATGCCGCAATCCTCTGAATCCCGCATTGTTCGCCGCGTGGCGATCTGGTAGCTTTTCCTCCCCATCTACCTCCTTCTTGGAGCGTCCAGCCCAGACAGCCCGTTGCCTTACCTGCTCCATCCGGCCGGTGAGGACTGTGCGCTGTTTGCCAGCTGGAAATGGCTGTTTTTTTGTTTGCAGCCGATCCCGGGCCACGCCTCGACCAGGTGTGGCGCTGTCGGTCGGCGGAGATGGGTGCCATGCCCCGCTATATTTTCGTGACTGGCGGCGTCGTTTCATCGCTGGGGAAGGGCCTGACGGCAGCCTCCCTGGGCGCGATCCTCGAAGCGCGCGGCCTCAAGGTCGCGATGGTCAAGCTCGATCCCTACCTGAACGTCGATCCGGGCACCATGAGTCCGTTCCAGCACGGTGAGGTGTTCGTCACTGCTGACGGCGCCGAAACCGACCTGGACCTCGGCCATTACGAGCGCTTCGTGCGCACCACGACCGGGCGCAACAGCAATTTCACCACCGGGCGGATCTATGGCAGCGTGATCGCCAAGGAACGCCGTGGCGACTACCTGGGCGCGACCGTGCAGGTCATCCCGCATATCACGGACGAGATCAAGCGCTGCATCCGGCTCGGCGCCGGTGATGCAGACATCTGCATCGTCGAGATCGGCGGTACGGTCGGTGACATCGAGTCGCTGCCGTTTCTGGAGGCCATCCGCCAGTTCGGCTTCGACCTTGGCCCGCAGCACTGCGTATACGTGCACCTGACGCTTGTCCCATACATCCCGTCATCCTCGGAGATCAAGACCAAGCCGACCCAGCACTCGGTCAAGGAGTTGCGGTCAATCGGCATTCAACCCGATGTGCTGGTGTGCCGTTCCGAAAAGGCCCTGCCGGAGGAGCAGCGCCGCAAGATTGCCCTGTTCACCAATGTGCCCGAGCGTGCGGTGATTTCCGCGGTCGATGTGGATGATCTCTACAAGCTGCCGGGCGCGTTCCGCAGCCAGGGTTTCGATGCCATCGTCGTCGAGCGCCTGGGCCTCAGCGTGCCGGCAGCCGATCTCGGCGAATGGGATGCCGTGGTTGCCGCACGCAAGAACCCCGAGGCCGAAGTGACTGTCGCCATGGTCGGCAAGTACGTCGACCTGCGCGACGCCTATATCTCCCTGACTGAAGCGCTGATGCATGCCGGCATCCAGACGCGCACGCAGGTCCGCATCCGCTACATCGAGTCGCAGGATCTGGAGCGGGATGGTCTCGGTGCGCTGGCCAACGTCGATGCGATCCTGGTGCCGGGTGGTTTCGGCGAGCGGGGCATCGAGGGCAAGATCTCGGCTGTGCGTTATGCACGCGAGAACGGCGTGCCTTATCTGGGCATCTGTCTCGGCATGCAGGTTGCGGT
>JAHDYN010000066.1 GCA_023383735.1 Gammaproteobacteria bacterium
TGCCCGGATCGGCCGCAACTGCCTGGTCGGCGCACAGGCACTGATCACCGAGGGCAAGGAGTTCCCGGACGGCATGCTGATCGTCGGCTCGCCGGCCCGCGCAATCCGGCCTCTCACGCCGCAGGAACTCGAAGCGATCGCCGGCAACCGGCAACGCTATATCGAACGGGCCAGGCGCTATCGGGCCGGCCTGCGGTCCCTGAACTGACTCCGCCCGGCGGCTAGTCAGCGCGTTCTGCGCGCAGCCTGATCAGGCCTTCCTGGGCCAGGGTCGCCACCAGCTGGCCATCTGCCGTGAATACATGACCGTGTGCCAGGCCGCGTCCGCCACTGGCGGCCGGGCTGTCGAGCGCAAACAGCAGCCACTCGTCCACACGGAAGGCGCGATGAAACCACATCGCGTGATCGAGGCTTGCCATCTGCAGGCCGGCACGGCTTGCGTGCAGTCCGTGCGGCAGTGTCGCGGTACCGATCAACTCATAATCCGAGACATAGGCGAGCAGCACCTGGTGCAGGAACTGGTCAGCCGGCAGACGGCCGGCCGCGCGCATCCATACCTGCTTGACGGGTGCCCGGTTCCCGCCCATTGAAAGGAACTGTCCGGGATCCACCGGCCGCACGCTGAACGGACGGCGATAGGACAGGAAGCGGCGCATGCGCGGCGGGATCTCGCCGCTGTACTCGCGCGCCAGTGCCTCGATGTCCTTGAGGCCATCCGGCGGCGGCACCTCAGGCATGGTCACCTGGTGCTCCAGACCCGCCTCGAAAGTCTGGAATGAGGCCGTCATGTTGAAAATCTGTTCACCATGCTGGATGGCGATCACCCGCCGGTTGGAAAAGCTGCCGCCATCCCGCGCCCGGTCCACCTCGTAGATGATCGGAGCGTTGACATCACCCCGCTTGAGAAAATAGGCATGCAGCGAATGTGCGGCGCGGCCCTGCACCGTGCGGCTCGCGGCAGCCAGCGCCTGGCCCAGCACCTGCCCGCCGAACACCTGCGGTGTGCCGATATCGCGGCTCTGGCCACGAAAAATGTTCTCCTCGATGGGCTCGAGTTCGAGCAGCATGATCAGGTCGGCAAAACTTGAATCCATTGATGACAGGCACCGGCCACGGAGCCGTGATTGTAACGCGGCGAATGCCGCTTGCCGGGCTGGCATGGGCACTGCCGCAAGCCTGTGTTAAGGTCAGCGCCAGACAAGGGGGAAGCGCATGAAAGATGCTCTGCAGCTCACGCCACGCAAAGGCTCCCGCCTGTCGGCAATCGGCATCTGGACTGCAGTCATCGGCATCGTGCTGGCGATTGTTTCCGGTTTTGGCGCACGGGCCGGATTTCTCTCGCCGTTTGCCAGCATGGGGGCCTACGCGCTCGGCAGCCTGCTGCTGCTCATCGCCGCAATCACCGCCGGGCTCGGCCTGATCCGCAGCGGTGGACTGCGTGGTGCCACGTCACGCCCCATTGCCTGGCTGGCCCTGCTGGCCGGACTTGCCGTCACGGCCAATAACGGCTTCGTGATGGCCCAGGCGCGCGGCGCGCCTGCCATACACGACATCAGCACCGACACGGAAACACCGCCGGCCTTCGTCGCCATCGTGGCCTTGCGACAGGCCGAGGCAGCCAATCCCAGCGAGTATTCGGGCGCAGAAACCGCAGCCGAGCAGCACCGCGCCTTCCCCGACATCCAGCCACTGGTGGTCGATCAGCCCGCCGACTTAGTCTTCGCCGGCGCAAAGGAAATCATCGCCGACAAGGGCTGGACACTGGTGGATGCCAACGAGGCGGAAGGCCGGATCGAAGCCACCGCGGAAACCGGCTGGGTGCGCTTCAAGGACGATGTCGTGATCCGCATCCAGCCCATGTCGTCCGGCACCCGGGTCGACATGCGCTCCAAGTCACGCGTCGGGCGCGGTGACATGGGCGTCAACGCGCGCCGCGTGCGCAATTTTCTGAACGCCTTGCAGGCCCGCCTCGCCAGCTGAGCACCCATGCCCGCCATCACGGCAATGGTGGAAACCTATCTCCCGGCACTGGTCATCGCCGGCGATTACGCCCGGCGCATACAACCGCGCATCAGCGCTCCGGCACGCAAGGCCGGACAGAATCCCTGGGTACAGGCCCTCACGGATGCCGACCAGTCGGTACAGACCTTCTTCGAACTGACCACGCTCGGACACTTTCCCGAGGCGGATTTTTTCGGCGAAGAGCAGGATCTCTCGCGCAACACAGGCTATTTCCCCGCCGGGGCTGCCACGAAGGTCTGGCTGGACCCGATCGACGGCACCTGGCTGTACCAGAACCAGCGCAGCGGCTGGCAGATCATCCTGTCGATCACCCGCGATGCGCGCCTGATGGCGGTCATCTGCTACCTGCCGGTGAGCGGGCGCTTCAACCTCGCGGTGCGCGGCTGTGGTGCATTCACCGGCGGGCGAGACTGCCGGACGCTCAACGACATGCAGCCGCTGGCCACCCGCTCCGGCAGCCGGGTCTGCGTCGCCTATCAGGCGCCGGCCGAGCTGGAAAAACTGCGCGGCAGCTGGAACGCCTTCGATATCGTGGCCGACGACGACCCGCAGCGCGACTTCGAGAACCTCAACGATCTCTTTACCGGCCGCCTGGATGGTTTCGTGTCGCAGTCCTGCGACCTGCTGGACTGGGGTGCGCTCGGCTATATCGTGGCCAATGCCGGCGGCACGGTGTCGGGACTCGACGGCAGACCACTCGACATCTTCGAGAACTTCAGCGCACGCAGCAGCCCGATACTGGTGAGTTCCTCACCGGAGGTCCACCAGCGCCTGCTGGCGACACTTGGTGGGAGCCTGCCCTAGGAGCGGCTTCAGCCGCGATTCATCCGGCCGTCAATCGCGCCTGAAGGCGCGCCTACTCTTCGAAGAAGTACAACACCAGCACCTCGGCTGTACAGGCCGGCTTCGCCTCACCCTCGATCTCGATGGTGTTGTCGAGGATCACCTGCAGGCCACCGGCACGCTGGCGGGCGGATTTCAGGGCAGTACGCATGCGCACGCGCTTGCCGGCCGGCACCATGTTCCGGAACCGTACTTCGTTGACCCCGTAGTTGATGACGCGCTTGATCCCTTCAAACACGACGATGCTGTCCAGCAACCGGGGCATCAGCGAAACCAGCAGATAGCCGTGCGCTATGGTGGTGCCGATGGGCATCTCGCGCCTGGCCCGCTCGACATCAACGTGGATCCACTGGTGATCGTCCGTCGCATCCGCAAAGCGGTTGATGCGATCCTGGTCGACCAGGATCCAGTCGGACACGCCGACTTCCCGGCCCTCGAAGGCCTTGACGTCGGCCGCGCTCTTAATGACAACCCGGCTCATGTCACCTGTTCACTGCTCATGGCTGAAGAATCCGCGGCTCAACTCCCGTGACGCGCAATGGCGCCAAGGAATTCAGCACGGATACGGTCGTCGTCCCTGAATGCACCCAGCATTTCGCTGGTGGTCATGCGTACATTGTCGCGGTGTATGCCGCGGGTGGTCATGCAATGGTGCTGTGCTTCAATGATAACGGCCACACCCCGCGGCTCAAGTACCTGCTGGAAACAGCGCGCGATATCGGCGGTCAGCTGCTCCTGCACGGTCATGCGCCGGGTAAAGGCCTCGACCACCCGCACCAGCTTGCTGATGCCGGCCAGGCGGCGGTCCGGCAGATAGGCGACATGGGCGATACCGATCACCGGTGCCACGTGGTGCTCGCAGTGGGACTCGAAATCGATGTGCGTGAGCGCGACGATCCTGTCGTAGTGCTCGACCTGATGAAATGAAGTACCGAGCAGCGCATACGGGTCGACCTTGTAGCCGGCAAACCAGTCTTCGTAGGCGCCGAGAAAGCGCGCCGGCGTCTTCTGCAAACCCCGACGCGCGGGGTCTTCCCCGACCCAGGCCAGCAAGGTACGCACTGCAGCCTCCGCGTCCTCGCGGCTAGGCCGGGCTTTCGTCGGGCTTTTCTTGCGGCTGGTGGCCATGTTTCTCTTTCCGGTATCGGTCCAGTTCAGCAGGCGTGTTGAGGTTGAGCAGCGCGGCGGGCCACGGCGCATCCAGCAACAGGGTGTCACTCTCTGCCAGCAGGGCACGCGGACTGACGGGGCGCCCGGTGGCAGCAACGAGGCTGGCGAGGCGCGCCAGCGTAACGGGTTCCCAGATCGCACACAACGGCTCCGGCAGTCCGGTTTCCGGGCTGCGCCAGCTGGTAGCCGCACGCGCCGGATCGCGCGCAGCGACCAGCGTCTCGATGAGCTGCCGGTCGAGACCGGGCATGTCACAGGCCAGCACCAGCCAGGCAGCGGCGGGATCGCCGAGGTGAGCAGCGCGCAGGCCGTTGGCCGGCCCCGGACCATCGCCTGCATCGAGCACCAGCGGGTACCGCGCCCGCAACTGGTCACCGGCCTGATCAGCCCGTACCGACACGCTCACGCTGGTCACGCAACCGTCGAGCAGCGCGACCGTGCGGTCCAGCAGGGTGGTGTCATCGATGAGGATTGCCGCCTTGTCACGACCCATGCGCTGGCTGCGTCCGCCCGCCAGCACGAGCCCGCGCAAGGATGGCTGTCTGCCCGCCCCCTGCATGCGCCTCAGGACGGCCCCGCCGCTCCGGGGGCGCTGAAATCGCGCTTGCCGCCGGTCTTGGTGATGAGCCTGATCTCGGCGATCACGATCTCGTGCGACAGCGCCTTGCACATGTCGTAGACGGTGAGCGCCGCGATGCTGGCACCGGCAAGCGCCTCCATCTCCACCCCGGTGCGGTGTTCCACCCGGGTCGTGCAGTCGATGAGGACATCGCCGCCCTGGTCGAGGGCGATCTCGATACGGCAGGAATCCAGTCCGATGGGATGGCAGAAGGGAATCAGCTCGCTGGTGCGCTTGGCGCCCATGGTGCCGGCGATGATCGCCGTCTGGAACACCGGGCCCTTCGGGGTCTGGATGTCGCCGCCGGCAAAGGCCGCACGCACGACAGGTGGCAGGATCACCCGTGCCCGGGCGTGTGCAGTGCGGCGCGTCACGGCCTTGCCGCTCACATCCACCATGGTGGGCTGATTCTTCTCATCCACGTGGGACAACATGTCGATGCTCGCCCTGATCCGCAATCCATGATTATAGCCCGCTCATTCCCTGCGCCCGCGCCGGGACCGAACTGCTATCATCGCGCCCGGTTTCGGACAGCGGCAGCATTGAGCCGGAAGAATGGGCCAGACCCTCATCGACAAACTGTGGGCAGAGCATGCGGTCGCCGATCTCGGTGACGGTGCCACCCTGCTCTACATCGACCGCATCTTCCTGCACGAGCGCACCGGCAGCGTGGCGCTCAAGGGGCTGGAGGCGGCCGGCCATGCGGTGCGTCACCCCGAGCAGGTGTTCTGCACGATGGACCACATCGTCGACACCACCCCCGGACGCACCGATGACACGCGAATGCCGGGCGGCCGCGAATTCATCACCAGCACCCGCGCCTCGGCGATCGCCGCCGGCATCCATCTGTTCGACCTCGGTGACGACCGCCAGGGCATCGTGCACGTGGTATCACCTGAACAGGGCATCGCCCTGCCGGGCGTGACACTGGTCTGTCCGGACAGCCACACCTGCACGATCGGCGGCCTGGGCGCGCTGGCCTGGGGCATCGGCTCCACCGAAGGCGAACATGCGCTGGCCACCAAGACACTGGCCGTGCGCAAGCCGCGCAACATGCGCATCCGCTTCGAGGGGCAACTGCAACCCGGCGTCTATGCAAAGGATCTGGTCCTGCACCTCATCAGCCGCTACGGCGCCTCCGGCGGCACCGGTTATGCGATCGAGTTCGCCGGTCCCGTGATACGGGCGCTGCCGATCGAGGCCCGCCTCACCCTGTGCAACATGGCCGTCGAGTTCGGCGCGTGGACCGGCATCGTGGCGCCCGACGAAACCACCTTCGATTACGTGCGCGGCAGACCTTTCGCGCCGGGGCCGGAGATCTGGGACCAGGCGATCGCGCACTGGCGCACGCTGGGCAGCGATGCCGATGCGGTTTTCGACCGCGAGATCGAGATCGACTGCACGACCCTCGGTCCGCACATCACCTGGGGCACCAGCCCGCAGCACGGCGGCAGCCTCGGCGATGCGGTGCCCGACCCGGCCGCCGAGCCCGACCTCAACCGGCGCCAGTCCATGCAGCGCGCACTCGAGTACATGGGGCTGACGCCCGGCACCCGGCTCGAGGGTCTGCCAATCAGTGCTGCTTTCATCGGTTCCTGCACCAACAGCCGGCTCAGCGACCTGCGCGAAGCCGCGCGCCTCCTGCGCGGCCACAAGGTGGCGGACGGCGTGAAGGCAATCTGCGTGCCTGGCTCCAGCCAGGTGAAAAAGGCCGCCGAGGCAGAAGGCATCGACAAGGTCTTTCGCGACGCCGGCTTCGAGTGGCGCGAGTCGGGCTGTTCGATGTGCTTTTATGCCGGCGGCGAGAGCTTCGGTCTCGAGGAGCGCGTGGTCTCCAGCACCAACCGCAACTTCGAGAACCGCCAGGGCCCGCGCACCCGCACGCACCTGGCCAGCCCGGCGACGGTGGTTGCCTCGGCCATTGCCGGCGGGCTCGCCGACGCACGCAAACTGCAGGGTAGCTGAGGCGTCATGGAAAAATTCACCTGCCTCACCGCCATCGCCGCACCCCTGTTGCGCATCAATATCGATACCGACGCGATCATCCCCAGCCGGGAAATGAAGCGCGTCTCGAAAGTCGGCCTCTCTGAAGGGCTGTTCGCCGGCTGGCGCTACCAGAGCCCGGGCAGCCGCGCTGAAAACCCGGACTTCATCCTCAATCGCGAGCCTTACCGCCGGGCGCAGATCCTGCTGTCAGGCCTCAACTTCGGCTGCGGCTCATCCCGGGAGCACGCCGTGTGGGCCCTGCACGAATGGGGCATCCGCGCCATCATCGCGCCGAGCTTCGGCTCGATCTTCCAGGGCAACTGCGTGCGCAACGGCATCGTCCCGGTGATCCTCGACAACGCGATTGTGGAAACCCTGGCGCAGAAGATCGAAGCGGATCCGGAACACTTCCGGCTGACGGTCGACCTGCGGAATTGCACGGTGGCCACGCCGGATGGCCAGAGCTGGACCTTCAGCATTCCGGACGCCGACCGCGAAATGCTGCTCGAAGGCCTCGACTCGATTGCCGTCACGCTGAAGCGCGATGCGGAGATCCTCGCTTTCGCCGAACGCGACCGGATACGCCGGCCATGGATCTATCTGCCCGAACGCGGCTGACGGGCGTAGCCGGGCCATTCAAAACTGCCAGGTGATGCCCACTGACGGAAGTATCGGCAGGCTGTCCTGCGACTCCAGCTCGAACTCGTCGGTATCGCCCAGATCCAGGCCATACTCCATGCAACAGTCATTGTTGCGATTGAGAACGTTGGCAAGCTCCAGGAATACCGAGACGAGTCCGGCGCTGGTCTGAAAACGCCGGGCCGCACGCAGGTCCAGCGTTGCGTAATTGCCCAGTCGCGCGGCATTCCGCGGTCCCGTCACGACCAGATCCGGCACGTCCTCGTCGATCGCCGCATCCGTGGTGGGCCAGCCAGTCCGCCAGGTCATTGCCGCACTCAGATCCCAGTTGTTCCTGCTCCACAGCAGCCCCGCGCCGATGGCGTGGCTCTGATCCCAGCTGCGCCGGTACTTCCGCCCGGCTACTTCGTCCCTGGCCTCGGCCCAGCTGTAGCTGCCCCACCAGTCGAGATGCTCGCCGTCACCGCCGCGCAGAGACAGCTCCACGCCCCGCGCACGGGCCGCATCGGCTGCAACGCGAATGCGGTCCGGCTTGAGCTCAGGCAGCAGCACGAAGGTATTCAGCAGGTTCTCGTATCGGTCGCGCGGGTTTGCGTAGTTCTTGACGTAGGCCTCCATGCGCAGCGATTTCCCGCCCCCGAGCTGCTGCTCCATTCCCAGCACGAACTGATCGGCACGCTCCGGCCGCGCGAACGCCGTTTCACCATCACTTGCCGGAAGCTCGTCCACCCCCTGTGTCTGCCAGTAC